>NZ_JTKZ01000654.1:0-92858 GCF_000799035.1 Delftia sp. ZNC0008 | reverse complement strand
GCCATTGCTGCAGCAGGGACAGCTGCAGCAGCCGCTTGGCATAGCGCTCGGCCTCGGCCCGGTTGCCGGCCGCACGCGCCAGGCCGATGAGCCTTCGCAGCGTTTCCGGGTCGCTGCCCAACAGTTCTTCCTGCTGGCGCGCCAGCGCCAGCGCTTCGCTGGCACGGTTGCCGGACTGCAGCACCTGCAGGGCCTGCCAGAGGTAGGCGCGCGACTGCGGGACATCGTCGGTGGTGGCACTGGCCTGGCGCAGCAGCCGGGCCGATTCCTCGTACAGCGACATGCCCAGCGCCTGCCGCGCTGCGGACTCATAGACCTGCGCCTTGCGCGCGGGATCGCCCTGGCGGGCGGCCACATCGTCGTAGATGCCCAGGGCCAGCGGTGCGTCCTTGAGTACCAGCGCCGAAGAGGCCAGGTACAGCGCCTGCTCCTGGGTCAGACCCGCCAGCGGGACCTCCTTGAGCGCCTGCATCACCTGGAGCGCCAGGGCATCGGCCTGCCCTCCGGCGCGATGGTCCTGCTTTTGCGCCTCCAGATAGTTCTGGTAGGCGGCCTGCCAGCGCTCCCAGGCCTGGACGGCGGCGCTGGGCAGCGCCTGCTTGGCTGCCTCTTCGCGCGCCAGCTTGATGGCTTTCAGGCGCTCCTCCTTGGCCTTGAGCAGGGCGCGCAGGTTTTCATTGCCCGGGTCGCTCTTGAGCAGGTTGCTCAGGTAGTTGTAGGACAGCTCGGAATCATCTCCGGTGACGGAGAGCCGGCGCTCCAGATCCTGCTTGGGAAACAGCATCCACAGGGCACCGCCGATCAGTACCGCCAGCAGCACGATCAGCCAGAAGGGAACCGTGACGGGGCGCTCAGAGCCCCCGGCATTGCGCTTGGAGTTCAACACTGTTTTGGGTACTTCTGAAGGAACGGAGGTTGGAGCTGCCCGTATCGGCACCCGCCACGGCAATGAGGGGATTGGCGGCATTCAGGGAACTCAGCGCACAGCCGGACGGCAGGTGCATGCGCAGCTCCAGCGGCACATGGCCCTGCAGGGTCAAGCGCACGCCGCCATCGGCCTGGGGCAGCCATTGCGTGAGCCGGGCATTGGCATCCACCAGATAGGGACGCGCCGCGGAGGCGGCCGCGCCTGCGGCATCCTGCTGCACCAGGTATCCGGCGCCGCCGGCCAGGTGAAGGTAGTTGCCGTCCGTGCCCTTGGCATAGCCGGCAATGCCGCGGCTGGCAGCCATGGACGGCAGGGCCATGCCGGGCGGCATGCGCAGCGTGCGCAACTGGCCCGGGCCCCGCAGGCGCCAGCCCTGCGCGTCGCGGCCGATGGCGAATTCGTAGAAATCCTGCACCTTGCGGATGTACTCGGAGCTGTAGACCGGGTTCAGCCGCTGCGCCAGCGCCCACTGGTAGACCTTGTGCAGGGCCTTGATGCTGGCCTGCTTGCTGGCGGAGTAGGAGTGGTAGTAGATGTCCACGGCCTTCATGCGCCGGGGCGCGTCGGTCATCTCGAAGGTTTCGATGACGCGCTCGAAGCCGTAGAACGGCCCGTGCCAGAGATTGGTGTAGATGTTCTCGTTGGTGACGGGCGCATAGATCTGCAGATGGCCGCCCTTGCGCAGGCCCCAGCTGCGCACCTCCGTCAGCGAGGGATTGCTGCGCGTGATGGCCGTGTCGCCGCCATTCATGTTGAGCAGTCCCGCCGCGTCGGAGATGGCCAGGGCCTCGGCGCTGGGCGCCGTATTGCCGGTCCACAGGAACACGTCCACCGGCTTGCCGGGCGGCGCCAGGCGCTTGCGGATGTAGTCGACCGAGCCATTGATCTCCCGGTTCATGTCCATCTGGTAGCCGGGGATGTGGAGGTTGAGGTTCACCTCCTTGCTGTCATCCCCGTCGGGCGCTGCCCCGGGCTCCCAGAAGAAGGGATGGGAATAGGAATGGCTGGCGATCTCGACATGGGGCATGGCGAAGATGCGCTTGGCAATGCCCTCCAGCTGGTCGGCCCACTGCGGATACAGGCCCTGCGGCGAGACTTCGGCCTCGATGACCGAGATGGTGTGCGGAATCCTGTAGCGCTCCAGGATCTCGCGGCGCAGCACTTCGCCCGCGAAGGGCGTGCCCGGCAGCTCGGCCTTGGAAGGAAAGCCGTCCCCGTCCACATGGGCCAGCAGCAGGCGGCGGCCGTTCTCGGTGGTGACGTCGGGCACCGGAAAGTCCTGCAGGCGCAGCGCCTCGCGCAACAGCGCGAAGGGGTCGATCACCCAGCGCGACTGGTCGGTGCCCGGCATGCCCACCACCACATAGGGCATGAGTGCAAAGCCGCCCCAGGGCGTGATGGCGGCCGACACGAAGCGGCGCCCCCGCTTGTCGTCGAAGGACAGCAACTCGCGGCTGCCCCTGGCCATCTGCGGCGTGAACTCCCAGCCTTCGTAATCGTGCGCTGGCTCGGCCGGCTGTATCTCGAAACCCATGACCGGCGCCTTTTCGGCGCGCCGCAGCGGGAACACGGGTGCCGCTTCCGTGCTGCGCGTGCCCAGGGCGGCCGACATGGTGCGGTCCTGGGACAGGCCCAGCGTATTGAGCACCAGCAGCGGCATGCCCTGCTGCACCTGGTTGGCCAGCCACTGCCGCACGCTTTTGGCCCGCATCTCGGGCACCGCGCCGCCGAACCAGCTCACCACGCCGGCATAGCGGTCGCGCGACACGCCTTCGGGCAGGGGCTCGCGCACATCGGCGTAGTCGGCGACGTAGCCCATGTAGTTCAGGGGCATTTCCAGGAAGCGGTGCGCCGATGCGCCGTTGATGGTCGGATAGTCGGCACCGTTGTAGAGAATCAACACCCTGCGCGCCACCGCCTCCACCTGGCCTATGCCCAGGGTCTGCAGCCCGGCATCGGAAACCCAGGGGATGATGCCCAGCTGCGCAATGCGGCGGGCGGTCTCGCGCGTGGCGTCGCGGTCGTGCGGGGCCACGTAGTCGATGGACAGCACCGGCAGGCGGTCGCGCTCGCGGATGGTCTGCAGTTGCTGCAGCAGCCATTCGCGGTCTTTCTCGGGCACGTTCACATAGCGCTTGAGGCTGGCATCCCAGCCCCGCAACAGCGACTCGGCCGCCACCATCTGTACCTTGTCCCTCACGCGCGGCACGATCTCGAAGCCCCGGTTCAGGATCAGGCGGATGCCGGGATAGCGCTGGTGCAGCGTCTCGATGACGCGCACCAGACCGTCCTGCTGGGCCTTTTCGTCGAAATTCTTGGCCAGGCGGTAGGAGTCCAGCGTGTCCAGGAAGAAGCCGCGAAAGCCCTGCTTCCACAGCGGCGCGATCACCTCGTCGGCAAAGAAGGCGGGCCACTGCGCAGGTGTCTGGTCCAGGACGATGGACTGCCAGGCGCCGTTGCGCGCCATCTTCCAGGCCTCGGGAATCTTGCCGAAGTAGGCGCGCTCGGGCAGCACCTCGGCCACGGAAGCGTAGGCATACAGCTCGCTGCCCGGGGCCTGCTTGCGAAACCGGACCGGGTCATAGCCATGGCCCGGCTCCACGACGGCAATGTCGTAGAGGCTCAATTCACTGAGCGATGCCTTGTTCCCGTAATAGACAGCCACCGCGGGTTCGGCAGCCTGCACCACCCAGCCGCACAGCAACCCCCAGCAGACCAGGCAGCTTCGCAGGAAACCGTTCACGGCCTTCTCCTCAGGGCGTGGTGATGCCCCATCAATTCATAGTTTTTATGCATCAAATTTCTTAACAATTTGATGAAAGCTATCGTCAATCCGACGAAAAGCGGGCCGAGCATAACGTTGTTTGTCTACAAATGTGTTTTCTCCCTACTTTTGTGCTCAGCCCACTTGAACCCGGGGAGAAGCTGGGTTATTGCGATACTAGGCACGCCAAAAAATCACCAATGAGAGGTATTCATGATCCTGGTCACAGGCGGCGCCGGCTTCATCGGCTCCCACACCTGCGTGGAGCTGGCCGCCGCAGGCGAGCCCTACCTGATCTACGACAACTTCAGCAACAGCAGCGCCGACGTGCTCGACCGCATGGAACGCATCACGGGCCGGCGCCCGCTGTGCGTGGAAGGCGATGTGCGCGACCGCGCCGCGCTGGACCGGCTGTTTGCCGAGCACTCCATCCGCGAGGTGATCCACTTCGCCGCACTCAAGGCCGTGGGCGAATCCGTGGCCCAGCCACTGCGCTACTACGAACACAACGTGGGCGGCACGGTCGCCCTGCTGCAGGCCATGCAGGCGGCGGGCGTGCACAGCCTGGTGTTCTCCTCCTCGGCCACGGTCTACGGTGACCCGGCCAGCCTGCCGATCCGCGAGGATTTCCCGCTGTCTGCCACCAACCCCTACGGCCGCAGCAAGCTGTGGATCGAGGAAATGCTGGCCGACCTGGACCGCGCCGAGCCCGGCCAGTGGCGCCTGGCACGGCTGCGCTACTTCAATCCCGTGGGCGCCCATGAAAGCGGCCTGATCGGCGAGGACCCGCGCGACATCCCCAACAACCTCATGCCCTATGTGTCGCAGGTCGCCATCGGCCAGCGCCAGCAGCTCAGTGTCTATGGGGATGACTACGCCACGCCGGACGGCACAGGCGTGCGTGACTACATCCACGTCACCGACCTGGCGCGCGGCCACCTGGCGGCGCTGCGCTATCTGCGCGAGCAGCAGGGCCTGCTGACCGTGAACCTGGGCACGGGGCGCCCGGTCTCGGTGCTGGAGATGGTCAAGGCCTTCGAGCGCGCCAGCGGCCGCCCCGTGCCCTACCAGATCGTGGCGCGCCGCCCCGGCGACGTGGCCCAGTGCTGGGCCGACCCCGCCGAGGCCGAGCGCCTGCTGGGCTGGAAGGCCATGCTGGACCTGGACCGCATGTGCGAGGACGCATGGCGCTGGCAAAGCCAGGCCGCAGGTCTCAAGCGCTGAACCCCGCAGCGCCTGCGGGCGCCGAGGGCGTGGTATCTTTTCGCCCTTGTTTCACGCCCTAGCCACGAGTCTGCCCATGCTTGCCAAACGCATCATCCCCTGTCTTGACGTCACGGGAGGGCGCGTCGTCAAAGGCGTGAACTTCGTGGAGCTGCGCGATGCGGGCGACCCGGTGGAGATCGCCGCGCGCTACAACGCCCAGGGCGCGGACGAGCTGACCTTCCTGGACATCACGGCCACCAGCGATGGCCGAGACCTGATCCTGCCCATCATCGAATCGGTGGCCAGCCAGGTCTTCATTCCGCTGACCGTGGGCGGTGGCGTGCGCACCGTCGAGGACGTGCGCCGCCTGCTCAACGCGGGCGCCGACAAGACCAGCTTCAACTCGGCCGCCATCGCCAATCCCGATGTGATCAATGCCGCCTCCGACAAGTACGGCGCGCAGTGCATCGTCGTGGCCATCGACGCCAAGCGCCGCACCGCCGAAGACGAGCAGCGCATCGGCGCCGACGGCCGCGCCGCCGGCCCCGGCTGGGATGTCTACAGCCACGGCGGACGCAAGAACACCGGCCTGGACGCCGTGCAGTGGGCCGCCGAAATGGCGCGCCGCGGCGCGGGCGAGATCCTGCTGACCAGCATGGACCGCGACGGCACCAAGTCCGGGTTCGACCTGAAGCTCACGCGCGCCGTCAGCGACGCCGTGCCCGTGCCCGTGATCGCCTCCGGCGGCGTGGGCTCGCTGGACGACCTGGCCGATGGCGTGACCCTGGGCGGCGCCGACGCCGTGCTGGCCGCCAGCATCTTCCACTATGGCGAATTCACCGTGGGCCAGGCCAAGCAGCGCATGGCCGAGCGCGGCGTGCCCGTGCGCCTCTGATACGGCGCGTCGGCGGACTCCTTCATTTCAGTTTTCTATGGCGCTCGCGCCGCCCACAACCCATGAAACCGGCGCGGCCCAAGGGACCAGGGACAGCGAGCAAGGGCCGCCCCGCAGCAAGGCTGTCGTCTCCCTCCCGCGCAGCGAGAGAGGGGGAAGGCGCGAAGCGACTCAGGGGGTGTATTTTCAATCCAGGCAATTCCTGACAATGCTGTCACAGGGATTCCAACCCAGGATATTCACAATGCAGGCAATGAACTGGCTAGATCAAGTCAAATGGGATGCGCAGGGCCTGGTGCCCGTGATCGCGCAGGAAAAGGACACGGGCGACGTGCTGATGTTCGCCTGGATGAACCGCGAGGCCCTGGCCAAGACGGCCGAGCTGGGCCGCGCCGTCTACTTCAGCCGCTCGCGCAACAAGCTGTGGTTCAAGGGCGAGGAATCGGGCCACGTGCAGACCGTGCACGAGGTGCGCATCGACTGCGACAACGACGTGGTCCTGCTCAAGATCACCCAGACCGGCCACGAGCCCGGCATTGCCTGCCACACGGGGCGCCACAGCTGCTTCTACAGCGTGCTGCGCGATGGCCAGTGGCAGGCCGTCGATCCGGTCTTGAAAGACCCCGAATCGATCTACAAATGAATTCCACGAACATGAACGACACCACAAGCACTTCCTCGCAGGACGCCCTGGCGCGCCTGGCCGCCGTCATCGAAAGCCGCAAGCCCGCCAACGGCGGCGACCCCGACAAGAGCTACGTCGCCCGCCTGCTGCACAAGGGCCCGGATGCCTTTTTGAAGAAGATCGGCGAAGAGGCCACCGAAGTCGTCATGGCCGCCAAGGACGCAGACCATGGCGGGGACGCCGGCAAAATCCTCTACGAAGTGGCCGATCTGTGGTTCCATAGCATGATCGCCCTGGCCCACTATGGCCTGACGCCCGCCCAGGTCGTTGCCGAGCTGGAGCGCCGCGAAGGCACCAGCGGCATCGAGGAAAAGGCGCTGCGCAAGGCCCAGGAACGTGATGTGAACGAGAAAGGACCGCTGCCATGAATGACGATTACATCGAAGTCCGTGCCCTGGACCAGTCCCGCATCGAAGGCCTCAAGGCCTGGGGCTGGGTCAGCTACCTGCTGCACCTGGTGGTGGCCGTGGCCGCCGTCGTGCCCGGCGCCCAGCCCAGCATCGCGCTGCTGGTGATCGCCCTGATCATCGACCTGGTCAAGCGCGGCGACGCCGAAGGCAGCTGGATGGCCAACCATTTCTCGTGGCGCATCCGCAGCGTGGTCTGGGCCGGCATCCTGTACCTGGTCACGGCACCGCTGTGGCTGCTGTTCTTCGTGCCCGGCTGGATCGCCTGGACGGTGATCTCCATCTGGTTCCTGTACCGCATCGTGCGCGGCATGGTCGCCATGAACCGCAACCAGGCCGTGGACCGCTGAAGCCGCCGGCCCGCCCGCCATGTCCTTCACCCCGACCTGCAAGATCAACCTCGCCCTGCAGGGCGGGGGCTCGCACGGCGCCCTGACCTGGGGCGTGCTGGACGCACTGCTGGAAGACGGCAGCCTTGTCTTCGACGGCATCAGCGGCACCAGCGCCGGCGCCATGAATGCCGTGGCCCTGGCACAGGGCTTTGCCCAGGCCGCGCGCCAGGAAAGCGATCCTGTAGCCGCCCAGGCGCTGGGCTCCCAATTGGCCCGCGCCTCGCTGACCGAACTGTGGGAAGGCGTGGGCACCATGGGCAGCCTGATGTGGGGCGCGCCATTGCCGGGCAGCCCCTTCATGGGTGTGCTCAACCAGTTCTTCTCGCCCTACCAGACCAACCCGCTGGACATCAACCCGCTGCGCAAGCTGCTCGAACGGGTCGTGGATTTCGAGGCGCTGACGCGTCCGCCCGTGGAGGGCGTGGTGCCCAAGGTCTTTGTCTGCGCCACCAATGTGCGCACGGGCCGGGGAAGCATCTTTTCGGGCAGAAGGCTCAGTGCCGACGCGGTCATGGCCTCGGCCTGCCTGCCCCAGCTGTTCAAGGCCGTGGAAATCGATGGCGAGCCTTACTGGGACGGCGGTTTCTCGGGCAATCCCGCCCTGTATCCCCTGATCTACGGCACGGCCTCCAGCGACATCCTGCTGGTGCAGATCAATCCCATCGAGCACACCGACCTGCCCAACACGGCGGCCGACATCATGGACCGCATGAACGAGGTCACCTTCAACGCCGGCCTGCTGTCCGAGCTGCGCGCCATCGAGTTCGTCAAGCGCCTGCTGGAGCAGGGCAAGCTGGACCCGGCACGCTACAAAAAGGTGCTGCTGCACCGCGTGGACGGCGGCGCGGTGCTCAAGGGCTACGGCGCCTCGACCAAGACGCGCTCCGACATGCGTTTCGTGCGCGAGCTGTTCGAGCTGGGGCGCGAGCAGGGGCAGCACTGGCTCCAGCAGCACCGCAGCGACATCGGCGTGCGCCAGACACTGCACATCAACGACAATTCACCCTGATTTTTCGATCCACCGCCAGCTTCCCAGGACTCCCGTAGCGCCATGCACGACCACGACCCGAACTGCCTGTTTTGCCGCATCATCAAAGGCGAGATCCCTTCCCGCAAGGTCTATGAGGACGATGAAGTCTTCGCCTTCCACGACATCCATCCCGGCGCGCCCATCCACTTTCTGATGGTGCCCAAGAAGCACATCCCCTCCATGGCCCAGGTCCAGGCCGACGACGCTGCGCTGCTGGGCCGCATGATGGTGCTGGCGCCCCGCCTGGCCGCCGAGCAAGGCTGCAATCCGTATCCCGATGGCGGTTTCCGTCTGGTGGTCAACACCGGCACCGAGGGCGGACAGGAAGTCCACCATCTGCACATCCATGTCATGGGCGGCCCCCGCCCCTGGCTGAAGGGCTGAAGCCTTTGCTGGACGCGGGCTTGCGCGCAAGATGGCCCGCCTCTTGCTTGCGACTTCTGCGTACATGCGCCGGCCGAACGGCTTTTGTGGGGCCTTGCGAACTGCCGCCATGGCCCGGCGTCTAAAATGATCTGCAATTCTTAGGAGAGATTCTCATGGGCTCGTTTTCCATCTGGCATTGGCGCGTCGTCCTGGCCATCGTGGTTCTGGTGTTCGGAACCAAGAAGCTGAAGAACATCGGTTCCGACCTTGGCGGTGCAGTCAAGGGCTTCAAGGACGGTGTGAAGGACGGCTCGACCTCCACCGACACCCCCGCAGCTGCCCCTGGCCAGGTTGCAGGCCAGACAGCCACCGACAAGGCCACCATCGACGTCGAAGCCAAGCAAAAGAGCTGATGCTCCGCACGCCAAGCCTCCATGTTTGATATCGGTCTGTCCAAGATGGCGCTGATCGGCGCCGTGGCTCTCGTGGTCATCGGCCCCGAGAAGCTGCCGCGCGTGGCGCGCACCGTCGGTACCCTGCTGGGCAAGGCCCAGCGCTACGTCTCCGATGTGAAGGCCGAGGTCAACCGTTCGATGGAACTCGACGAGTTGCGCAAGATGAAGGACACGGTGGAAGGCGCGGCGCGTGACGTCGAGCAGTCCATCCACACTTCGGCCGCCAATTTCGAGAAGGACTGGAACGAGTCCACGGCATCGCTCAACGGCACGTCTTCCTCGTACGACTCCTCTTCCTACGATTCAGGCAGCGATACGTACAGCGCCGTGGCGCCGGCCTACCGCCACCCGGGCAAGAACTGGCGCCTCAAGCGTGCCGCCGTGCCCCAGTGGTACAAGGCCCGGGCCGGCGTGCGCACCAAGGCGCAGTCGGGCGCGGCGCGCGTGGCGCGCTTTCGTCCCCAGAAGTCCCGCTGAAGATGCTGGCGCGCAGCGGGCCACGAGGCAACCGGCCCAGCCTCTGCCACCCGGGCACCCGCCATCGCCCCACCCTGCCCGATCCGTCGGGCTTTCTGCTTTTCATACCAGGTCCGTGGACGCCCTTGCGGCCCGCCGCGGTTTCGCACCATGTCCGACATTCCACCTAAAGACGACGAGCTGGCAGGCACCGAGCAGCCTTTCGTCCAGCACCTGATGGAGCTGCGCGACCGCCTGCTCTACTGCATCTACGGCATCGGTCTGGCGATCGCCGTGCTGGCCGTGTGGCCTGGCCCCAACGGGCTGATCGACTTCATCGCCCACCCGATCAAGGCCCACATGCCGCCCGATGCCAAGCTCATCGCAGTCGGCGTGTTCACCCCCTTCTTCGTGCCGCTCAAGGTACTGATGATGGTGGGCATCTTGGCCGTGCTGCCCTGGATCATGTACCAGATGTGGGCCTTCGTGGCGCCCGGCCTGTACAGCCATGAAAAGCGCTTTGCGCTGCCGCTGATCATCTTCGGCAGCCTGCTGGCCTATATCGGCATCGCCTTCGTGCAGTTCTTCGTGCTCGACAAGATGTTCGCCTTCATCCAGGGCTTCACCCCGGACAGCGTGGCGGCCACGCCGGACATTGCATCGTATGTGGAGGCCATCCTGTCGCTGTACCTGGCCTTTGGCCTGGCCTTCCAGGTGCCCATCGTGGTCATGCTGCTGGTGCGCTTCGGCCTGGTGGACATCGCCAAGCTCAAGTCCTTCCGCGGCTATTTCATCGTGGTGGCCTTCATCATCGCCGCCGTGGTCACGCCGCCCGACGTGATCTCCCAGCTGGCCCTGGCCGTGCCCATGTGCATTCTTTACGAGATCGGCATCCTGGGTGCCGGCTGGTTCAGCCGCGTCTCCAAGGCGCCGGAAGAAGAAGCCGAACCCGGCACCGCAGTGGACAAGCCCGCAGAGGATAAACCCACCCCCTGAGTCGCTTCGCGCCTTCCCCCAGAGGGGGACGACACCCTCGGTGCGGGGCGGCGCGGCCGGCCCAGGCCCTTCCTCGATGTCCCTCGCTTTAGGGCGCGCCAGTTTCAAGGGCCTACGCTGAAACACGAGGAATTTGTAATAAAAAGCCCTTGGTTCATCACCAAGGGCTTTTTCTTTGTCTATGGCCAAGCCCCTTCCGGGGTTGGCATCTCACCGAGGCAGGTCGGACGTGCCCATGAGGAACTCGTCAATGGAGCGAGCGGCCTGGCGGCCTTCGCGGATGGCCCAGACCACCAGGGACTGGCCGCGGCGCACGTCGCCGGCGGCGAAGAGCTTGGGCACGCTGGTGGCGTAGCCGCCCGTGAAGTCGGTGGTGGCCTTGGCGTTGCCGCGTGCGTCCTTGTCCACGCCAAAGGCATCGAGCACGGCCTGCACGGGGCTGACGAAGCCCATGGCCAGCAGCACCAGGTCGGCCTTGAGCACCTGCTCGCTGCCGGGCACCTCGACCATCTTGCCGTCCTTCATTTCGATGCGCACGGTCTTGACGGCCGTGACCTGGCCCTTCTCGCCGATGAACTCCTTGGTGGCGATGGCGAACTCGCGCTCACAGCCTTCCTCGTGGCTGGAGCTGGTGCGCAGCTTGATCGGCCAGTAGGGCCAGACCAGGGGCTTGTTCTCCTGCTCGGGCGGCATGGGCATCAGCTCGAACTGGGTCACGCTGACGGCGCCGTGGCGGTTGCTGGTGCCCACGCAGTCGGAGCCCGTGTCGCCGCCACCGATGACGATGACATGCTTGCCATCGGCACGCAGCTGGCCCTTGAGCTTGTCGCCGGCATTGACCTTGTTTTGCTGCGGCAGGAACTCCATGGCGAAATGGATGCCCTTGAGTTCACGGCCGGGCACGGGCAGGTCGCGCGACTGCTCGGCACCGCCGGTCAGCAGCACGGCGTCGAACTCGGCCATGAGCTGCTCGGGGCTGACGGTTTCCTTGGCCCAGTTAGTGACCTTGGAGTCTTCGCCCAGGCCGTCCTTGCCCGCCACCAGCACGCCGGTGCGGATCTTGACGCCTTCGGCCACGAGCTGCTCGACACGGCGGTCGATGTGCGACTTCTCCATCTTGAAGTCGGGAATGCCGTAGCGCAGCAGGCCGCCGACGCGGTCGTTCTTCTCGAACAGCGTGACATCATGGCCGGCGCGGGCCAGCTGCTGCGAGGCCGCCAGGCCTGCGGGGCCGGCGCCGACCACGGCCACCTTCTTGCCGGTCTTGCGGCTGCTGGGCAGCGGCTTGACCCAGCCTTCGGCCCAGGCACGGTCGATGATGGCGTGCTCGATGGACTTGATGCCCACGGCGTCGTCGTTGATGTTCAGGGTGCAGGCGGCCTCACAGGGTGCGGGGCAGATGCGGCCGGTGAACTCGGGGAAGTTGTTGGTGCTGTGCAGCACGGCGCTGGCGCTCTTCCAGCCGCCGTGGAAGACCAGGTCGTTGAAGTCCGGAATGATGTTGTTGACCGGGCAGCCGTTGTTGCAGAACGGCGTGCCGCAGTCCATGCAGCGCGCGCCCTGGATCTTGGCCTGGCTGTCATCGAGGCCGATGACGAATTCCTTGTAGTGCTTCACGCGCTCGGCGACGGGCGCATAGCCCTCCTCGAGGCGCTCATATTCCATGAAGCCGGTGGTCTTTCCCATGATTCGTTGTCCTGATGTGTGGGGTGCAGGGATGGATGCGGGCTGCTGCCCGCATCCTTCGCTTCCTTGTTATTTGGCGGCCACCGCCTCCTTGGCGTGTTCCTCGACCTCGGGCGTGGCGGGCTCTTCCATCACCTGGCGCTCGTACATCTCGGACAGGGCACGCTTGTATTCGCTGGGGAAGACCTTGACGAACTTGGAGCGGGCCGCCGCCCAGTTGTCCAGCAGATCGCGGGCGCGCTTGGAGCCCGTCCAGCGGCTGTGCGCCTCGATCAGCGCGCGCAGCTGGCGCTCGTCGGTCTCGCGGCGGTGCCAGACGGCAGGCGAGACCTGGGCCAAGTGCTCGTCATGGGGCAGCACCTGGTCCAGCGAGACGGACGCCTTGTTGCAGCGCTCGGCGAAGCGGCCATCCTCGTCATACACATAGGCCACGCCGCCGCTCATGCCGGCGGCGAAGTTGCGGCCGGTCTTGCCCAGCACCACCACGGTGCCGCCGGTCATGTATTCGCAGCCGTGGTCGCCCACGCCTTCGACCACGGCGGTGGCGCCAGACAGGCGGACCGCGAAACGCTCGCCGGCCACGCCGCCGAAGAAGGCCTCGCCGCTGGTGGCGCCGAACATCACGGTGTTGCCCACGATGGTGTTGCTGGTGGTATCGCCACGGAACTCATGGCTGGCGTGCACCACCACGCGGCCGCCGGACAGGCCCTTGCCCGTGTAGTCGTTGGCGTCACCGCGCAGGTTCAGCGTGATGCCGTTGCACAGGAAGGCGCCGAAGGACTGGCCGCCAGTTCCCTCGAAGTGGATGCGGATGGTGTCATCGGGCAGACCTTCGGGATGCACGCGCGTCACGGCACCGGAGAGCATGGCGCCCACGGAGCGGTTGACGTTGCGCGCCACTTCCATGATGCGCACACGCTCGCCGTTCTCGATGGCGGGCTTGCAGCGCTCGATGAGCTTCACGTCCAGCGCCTTGTCCAGCAGGTGGTCCTGCTTTTCGACATGGAAGCGTGCCACGTCTGCGGGCACTTCGGGCTGGGCGAACAGGCGCGAGAAGTCCAGGCCCTGAGCCTTCCAGTGCTGCAGGCCCTTGCGGGTGTCCAGCAGGTCGGAGCGGCCGATCAGGTCGTCGAACTTCGCCACGCCGAGCTGGGCCATGATCTGGCGCACTTCCTCGGCGATGAAGAAGAAGTAGTTCACCACATGCTCGGGCTTGCCCGAGAACTTGGCGCGCAGCACCGGGTCCTGCGTGGCCACGCCCACGGGGCAGGTGTTCAGGTGGCACTTGCGCATCATGATGCAGCCCTCGACGACCAGGGGCGCCGTGGCGAAGCCGAACTCGTCGGCGCCCAGCAGCGCGCCGATGACGACGTCGCGGCCGGTCTTCATCTGGCCGTCGGCCTGCACGCGGATGCGGCCGCGCAGGCGGTTGAGCACCAGGGTCTGCTGGGTCTCGGCCAGGCCGATTTCCCAGGGCGAGCCCGCATGCTTGATGGACGACCAGGGCGATGCGCCCGTGCCGCCGTCATGGCCTGCGATGACCACGTGGTCGCTCTTGCACTTGGCCACGCCGGCCGCGATGGTGCCCACGCCCACTTCGGACACGAGCTTGACCGAGATGTCGGCGTGCGGCGCCACGTTCTTCAGGTCGTGGATCAGCTGGGCCAGATCCTCGATGGAGTAGATGTCGTGGTGGGGCGGGGGCGAGATCAGGCCGACGCCGGGCACGGAGTGGCGCAGCTTGCCGATGTAGTCGGACACCTTGCCGCCGGGCAGTTGGCCGCCCTCGCCGGGCTTGGCGCCCTGGGCCATCTTGATCTGCACCTGGTCCGAGGACGACAGGTACTCGGCCGTGACGCCGAAGCGGCCCGAGGCCACCTGCTTGATCCTGGAGCGCAGCGAGTCGCCGTCCTGCAGCTCGATGTCGGCCTCGACCTTGTCGGCGCCGATGATGGAGCCCAGGGTCTCGCCCTTCCTGATCGGGATGCCCTTGAGCTCGTTGCGGTAGCGCTGGGGATCTTCCCCGCCTTCGCCGGTGTTGCTCTTGCCGCCGATGCGGTTCATGGCCACTGCCAGCGTGGCATGGGCCTCGGTGCTGATGGAGCCCAGCGACATGGCGCCCGTGGCAAAGCGCTTGACGATCTCCTTGGCCGACTCGACCTGGTCCAGCGGGATGGCCTTGGCCGGGTCGAACTTGAACTCGAACAGGCCGCGCAGCGTCATGTGGCGCTTGCTCTGGTCGTTGATCAGCTGGGCGTATTCCTTGTACGTGCTCCAGTTGTTGGAGCGCGTGGAATGCTGCAGCTTGGCGATGGCGTCGGGCGACCACATGTGCTCTTCGCCACGGGCGCGCCAGGCGTATTCGCCACCGGCGTCCAGCATGGTCTCCAGCACGGGATCGTCACCGAAGGCCGCGCGGTGGTTGCGGATGGTTTCCTCGGCGATCTCGAAGACGCCGATGCCCTCGACGCGGCTGGCCGTGCCGGTGAAGTACTTGTCCACGGTGTCGCTGTTCAGGCCGATCACCTCGAACAGTTGGGCGCCGCAATAGGACATGTAGGTGGACACGCCCATCTTGGACATGATCTTGGACAGGCCCTTGCCGATGGCCTTGACGTAGTTGTAGATGGCCTTGTCGGCCGACAGGTCGCCACCCAGCTCCTTGTGCATGTCGGCCAGGGTTTCCATGGCCAGGTAGGGATGCACGGCCTCGGCGCCGTAGCCTGCCAGCACGGCGAAGTGGTGCACTTCGCGCGCCGTGCCCGTTTCCACGACCAGGCCGGCCGTGGTGCGCAGGCCCTCGCGCACCAGGTGCTGGTGGATGGCCGACAGCGCCAGCAGCGCGGGGATGGCCACCTGCGTGGCGCTCACATGGCGGTCGCTGATGATCAGGATGTTGGCGCCGCCCTTGATGGCGTCCACGGCCTGCGCGCACAGCGATGCCAGCTTGGCTTCCACGCCCTGCTTGCCCCAGGACAGCGGGTAGGTGATGTCGATCGTTGCGCTCTTGAACTTGCCCTGCGTGTGGCGTTCGATGTCGCGCAGCTTGGCCATGTCGGCGAAGTCCAGCACGGGCTGGTGCACTTCCAGGCGCATGGGCGGGTTGACCTGGTTGATGTCCAGCAGGTTGGGCTTGGGTCCGATGAAGGACACCAGCGACATCACGATGGCTTCGCGGATGGGGTCGATCGGCGGGTTGGTCACCTGCGCGAACATCTGGCGGAAGTAGTTGTACAGCGGCTTGTTCTTGTCCGACAGCACGGCCAGCGGGCTGTCGTTGCCCATGGAGCCGATGCCTTCCTCGCCGTTCTTGGCCATGGGGGCCAGCAGGAACTTGATGTCTTCCTGCGTGAAGCCGAAGGCCTGCTGGCGCTCGAGCAGCGGCAGGCTGGCGGCCTCGGGGCCGGCATGGGTGTCACCGCCCACGCTGCCCAGCTTGATGCGCAGGTTCTCGATCCACTGCTTGTAGGGCTTGGTGTTGACGATGTTGGCCTTGAGCTCGTCGTCCTCGATCAGGCGGCCCTGCTCCAGGTCGATCAGCAGCATCTTGCCGGGCTGCAGGCGCCACTTGCGCACGATGGCGCTGTCGGGCACGGGCAGCACGCCAGCTTCGGACGCCAGGATGACCAGGTCGTCATCGGTGATCACGTAGCGCGAGGGGCGCAGGCCGTTGCGGTCCAGCGTGGCGCCGATCTGGCGGCCGTCGGTGAACACGATGGAGGCCGGGCCGTCCCAGGGCTCCATCATGGCGGCGTGGTATTCATAGAAGGCGCGGCGGCGCTCGTCCATGGACTCGTGCTGTTCCCAGGGCTCGGGAATCATCATCATCACGGCCTGGCTGATGGGGTAGCCGGCCATGGTCAGCAGTTCCAGGCAGTTGTCGAACGTTGCCGTGTCGGACTGGCCGGCGAAGCTGATGGGATAGAGCTTCTTGAGGTCCTCGGCCAGCACGGGCGAGGCCATCACGCCTTCGCGCGCCAGCATCCAGTTGTAGTTGCCGCGCACGGTGTTGATTTCACCGTTGTGGGCCACGTAGCGGTAGGGGTGGGCCAGCGGCCACTCGGGGAAGGTGTTGGTCGAAAAGCGCTGGTGCACCAGGCCGATGGCCGAGACGCAGCGCTCGTCGGACAGGTCGTTGTAGTACACGCCCACCTGGTCGGCCAGCAGCAGGCCCTTGTAGACCACAGTGCGGCTGCTCATGCTGGGAACGTAGTATTCCTTGCTGTGCTTGAGCTTGAGGTTCTGGATGGCGGCGCTGGCCGTCTTGCGGATCACGTACAGCTTGCGCTCCAGCGCGTCCTGCACGATCACGTCGGCGCCGCGGCCGATGAAGACCTGGCGCAGGATGGGCTCCTTTTCCTGGACCGTGGGCGACATGGGCATGTCGCGGTTCACGGGCACATCGCGCCAGCCCAGCAGGACCTGGCCTTCGGCCTTGATGGCGCGTTCCATCTCCTGCTCGCAGGCCAGGCGCGAGGCGTGTTCCTTGGGCAGGAAGATCATGCCCACGCCGTACTCGCCCGCGGGCGGCAGGGCCACGCCCTGCTTTGCCATCTCTTCGCGGTAGAGCTGGTCGGGAATCTGGATCAGAATGCCCGCGCCATCGCCCATGAGCTTGTCGGCACCCACGGCGCCGCGATGGTCGATGTTTTCGAGGATCTTGAGCGCGCCGGTGACGATGTCATGGCGCTTGACGCCCTTGATATGTGCAACAAAGCCGAGGCCGCAGGCGTCGTGCTCGTTGCTCTTGGAGTACAGACCGTGGTCTTGGAGATGCTTGATCTCGGCAGCCGTCGTCATGGCGGAATCCTCAAATTTTTCGCAGGGAACGCAAGATTAAGGCAAGGCATCACCTCATGCAATAAATTTATATAAGGGTCAGATCCCAATTAATTCCAGAACAAAAAAATCGGAAATTAATAAGGGACATATTTATTTCACAGAGGCCTGCGATGAGAAATCAAGCACTTGCAGGCCATCAGTGGGTACTAACGCACTGTTGTGGTGCGCTCATTGGTCCGTCCTGGCGGACGGCCGGCGCGCTGGCGGGTCACGCGGCGCTCGGTGCGCTGTTGTAAATCGGCAATGAATTGCTCATCGCCCAGCGCCCAGCCCCGCAGCGCCGACTGGCTGATGCGTTCGCCGTCATCGCTGCTGACGCCCTCGTCCACGGCCGACACATACGCCGCGTCGCGCGCAAACGGGGTGTTGCCCAGTTCCCAGAACACGGCATGCGGCTGGATCAGCGCGTCGCTGCGCAGGCCGGCGTTGTGCGCGTAGCTGGACCAGGGCCAGTCGGCCGGCCGCTGGACCAGGCCGGCGCGCACGGGGCTGTCGTCCATGAAGACCATGGTGGGCAGCAGCCAGCTGGGCTGCAGCACCGTGCCGCGATAGCGGCCCTCCCACAGCGTGCCGCTGCGGCCGTGGCGGTCGTTGAAGTAGCGCACATAGCGCCGGCCCACGGCCTGCATGAACCTGGGCAGGCCATCGTCGGTGCGCGGCGTGGCCAGCAGGTGGAACTGGCTGGGCAGGAGCACGTAGGCATGCACGGCCAGCTCACAGCTGCGCGCCATCTCGCGCAGCAGCCCCAGCATGGTCTCCCGGTCCTGGGCATCGATGAAGATGTCCGCGCCGTTGTTGCCGAGCTGGATGATGTGGTGCGGCAGATCCGCAATGGTGAGTCTGGGCAGGCGGGCCATGGTGCTGGGTGCAGGCAAGCGGGTGCAGGGCGTGGAGCGGCAATTATGGAGCGCCCCGCCCCGCGCTGCCGCACTGCGCCACACTCCGTTTTACAGGGAAAGACGCGACGAGGCCCTCAGCAGCTGGCTCACCAGCTGCGTGGCAGCCAGCAGCCGGGGCAGCAGTTGCACGCGCATCATCTCGGCGCTGTTGCGGTTGGCCTGGCCGCTGATGTTGAGCGCGGCCACGGTGCGCCCTGCCGCGTTCTTCACGGGCGCCGCGATGGAGATCAGGCCTTCGGCCAATTCCTGGTCCACCAGGGCCCAGCCCTGGGCGCGCACCTCCAGAATGCGCTGGCGCAGGCGCTCGTCGTTCTGCTCGGTCAGCGCCGTGAACTGGCGGCGCTCGCGCGCATCCAGCAGGGCCTGCAGGGATTCATCGCTCTCGCCGGCCAGCAGCACGCGCCCCATCGAAGTCCAGCAGGCCGGCAGGCGCGAGCCCACGCTGAGGTTGGTGCTCATGATCTTGTGGGTGTGCACGCGCAGCACATAGACGATGTCGCCCCCATCGAGCACGGCGGCCGAGCAGGACTCCTTGACCTCGTCGACCAGGTTCTCCATCACGGGCTCGGCCAGGTTCCAGACCGGGGTGGAACTGAGGTAGGCAAAGCCCAGTTCCATGATGCGCGGCGTGAGCTGGAACAGCTTGCCGTCGCTCTTCACATAGCCCAGCGTCTGCAGCGTCAGCAGGATGCGCCGGGCCCCGGCGCGCGTGAGCCCCGTGCGCGCCGCCACCTCGCTGAGCGTCTGCGCGGGCGCCTCGGCGCTGAACGAGCGGATCACGCCCAGGCCGCGCGCAAAGGACTGCACATAGCTGTCGCCGGGGCGCGGCGTACCGCCCTCTTCTTCAACCCCACCTGTGGAAATTACGGAAGCGGCATTTTTTTCCATGGCTCTATAATTCTTTCTGCGAACTTTTGTTCTACATACGAACATTTTAGCGCAGCGCCAGCGGCCTGCATACCGGAGACAAGCAAGTGATCAACAAAATCACCGACACCATCGCCGAGGCGTTGTCGGGCGTCCAGGACGGCTCCACCGTGCTGATCGGGGGCTTCGGCACCTCGGGCAATCCCACCGAACTCATCGACGGCCTGATCGCCCAGGGCGCACGCGAGCTGACCGTGGTCAACAACAACGCGGGCAACGGAGACCAGGGGCTGGCCGCGCTGCTCAAGAGCGGCCAGGTGCGCAAGATCATCTGCAGCTTCCCCCGCCAGGTGGACAGCTGGGTGTTCGACGACCTGTACCGCAGCGGCAAGATCGAGCTGGAACTCGTGCCCCAGGGCAACCTGGCCGAGCGCCTGCGCGCCGCCGGCGCCGGCATCGGCGGCTTCTTCTGTCCCACGGCCTATGGCACGGAGCTGGCCAACGGCAAGGAAACGCGCGAGATCAACGGCAAGCACTATGTGCTGGAGCATCCCATCCACGGCGACGTGGCACTGGTCAAGGCCGAGAAGGGCGACCGCTGGGGCAACCTCACCTACCGCATGTCGGCCCGCAACTTCGGGCCCGTGATGGCCACGGCGGCCAAGCACACGATCGCCACCGTGCACGAGATCGTGGAGCTGGGCGCGCTGGACCCCGAGGCCGTGGTCACGCCCGGCATATACGTGAGCCAGATCGTGAAGATCGACCGCGTGGCCACCCAGGCCGGCGGCTTCAAGAAAACCGCATGAGCGCCCCAACCGCCGAAAGCAAGAGCATGAGCAGCTACCAGAAACGCAGCAAGCAAGAGCTGGCCCGGCGCGTGGCCGAAGACATCTTCGACGGCGCCTACGTCAACCTGGGCATCGGCATGCCCACCCAGGTGGCCAACCACATCCCGGCCGGCCGCGAGGTCATCCTGCAAAGCGAGAACGGCATCCTGGGCATGGGCCCGGCGCCCGCCGAAGGCCAGGAGGACTATGACCTGACCAATGCCGGCAAGCAGCCCGTCACCCTGCTGCCGGGCGGCTGCTACTTCCACCATGCCGACAGCTTCGCCATGATGCGCGGCGGCCACCTGGACATCTGCGTGCTGGGCGCCTTCCAGGTCTCGGCCACGGGCGACCTGGCCAACTGGAGCACGGGCGAGGCCGGTGCCATTCCCGCCGTGGGCGGCGCCATGGACCTGGCCGTGGGTGCACGCCAGACCTGGGTGATGATGGACCTGCTGACCAAGACCGGCGAATGCAAGGTCGTCGAGGCCTGCAGCTATCCGCTCACGGGCCTGTCCTGCGTCAAGCGCATCTACACCGACCTGTGCACGCTGGAATGCACGCCCGAGGGCCTGCGCCTGATCGACACCGTGCCCGGCCTCTCGCACGCCGAGCTGCAGTCCATCGTGGGCCTGCCCATCAAGGACGCGACGGCCACGGCCTGATCCCTCCGCTCCCCCAGTGGGTGCGCTGCGGCGCACCCCGGCACCTCTTCATTCTTTTCCCAGGAGACACCATGAGCCAGTCCAACCAGGCCTTCATCTGCGACGCCATCCGCACCCCCTTCGGCCGCTACGGCGGCGCCCTGTCCCCGGTGCGTGCCGATGACCTCGGCGCCGTGCCGATCAAGGCGCTGATGGAGCGCAACCCCGGCGTGGACTGGACGGCCGTGGCCGACGTGCTCTACGGTTGCGCCAACCAGGCCGGCGAAGACAACCGCAACGTGGCGCGCATGTCCGCCCTGCTGGCCGGCCTGCCCATCGATGTGCCGGGCGCCACCATCAACCGCCTGTGCGGTTCGGGCCTGGACGCCGTGGGCACGGCCGCGCGCGCCATCAAGGCGGGCGAGGCCCGCCTGATGATCGCGGGCGGCGTGGAAAGCATGAGCCGCGCCCCCTTCGTCATGCCCAAGGCCGAAAGCGCCTTCAGCCGCAGCAACGCCGTGTACGACACCACCATCGGCTGGCGCTTCGTCAACAAGCTGATGAAGCAGCAGTACGGCGTGGACTCCATGCCCGAGACGGCCGAGAACGTGGCCGACGACTTCAAGATCGAGCGCGAAGCCCAGGACCGCATGGCCCTGGCCAGCCAGCAAAAGGCGGCCGCCGCCATCGCGGCCGGCTACCTGGCCAAGGAAATCGTGTCCGTGTCCATTGCCCAGAAGAAGGGCGACGCCATCGTGGTGAGCCAGGACGAACATCCGCGCGCCACCACCATCGAGGCGCTGGCCAAGCTCAAGGGCGTGGTGCGCCCGGATGGCACGGTGACGGCCGGCAATGCCAGCGGCGTGAACGACGGCGCCTGCGCCCTGCTGCTGGCCAACGAGGAAGCCGCCAGGCAATACAACCTGGTGCCCCGCGCCCGCGTGGTCGGCATGGCCGTGGCCGGCGTGGCCCCGCGCATCATGGGCTTCGGCCCCGCGCCTGCCGTGCGCAAGGTGCTGGCCCTGACCGGCCTGACGCTGGAGCAGATGGACGTGATCGAGCTGAACGAAGCCTTCGCCGCGCAGGGCCTGGCCGTGCTGCGCGATCTGGGTATTGCCGACGATGACCGCCGCGTCAACCAATGGGGCGGCGCCATTGCGCTGGGCCATCCGCTGGGCGCCTCCGGTGCCCGCCTGGCTACCACGGCCGTGAACCAGCTGCACACGCTGGGCGGCCGCTACGCGCTGTGCACCATGTGCATCGGCGTGGGCCAGGGCATTGCCGTGATCCTGGAAAAGGTCTGAGACAGCGATGAGCACCGTGGACAACAAGACACCCGTCACCGTGGTCAGCGGCGCCAGCAACGGCATCGGCCGCGCCATCGCCGAGGCCCTGCTGGCCCAGGGCCGCGCCGTGGTCAATCTCGACTACGTGCTGCCCGACTGGAGCCATCCGCTGCTGGTGAGCTACCAGGCCGACCTGACCAGCGAGCAGGCCACCGCCGAGGCGGCGGCCCGCATTGCCGCCGCGCACAACGTGGTGGCCCTGGTCAACAACGCGGGCGCCACGCGTCCCGGCACCATCGACAACGCCAGCACCCGGCATCTGGACGATGTGGTGGGACTGCACCTGCGCGCGCCCATGCTGCTGGTGCAGGCCTTCCTGCCCACGCTGCGTGCCTGCGGCGAGGGCCGCATCGTGAACATGTCCTCGCGCGCCGCGCTGGGCAAGCCCGACCGCATCGTCTACTCGGCGACCAAGGCGGGCCTGATCGGCCTGACGCGCACCCTGGCGATGGAGCTGGGCCGCGACCGCATCACGGTCAATGCCCTGGGCCCCGGCCCCATCGCCACCGAGCTGTTCACCAAGAGCAACCCCGAAGGCGCGCCGCAGACCCAGCGCATCCTCAACAGCATTGCCGTGGGCCGCATGGGCACACCGGAAGACGTGGCGCGCGCCGCGCTGTTCTTCCTGTCGCCCGACAACGGCTTCGTCACCGGCCAGGTGCTCTACATCTGCGGCGGCACCACGCTGGGCGTGGCGCCCGTCTGACCGACCCGTTTAACCGAACGCCTTCCCAGGCACAACCCCCTTCAAGAAGAACCACTGGAAGCGCCCGCCTGCACAGGCGTGCGCCACACAGGGCATTGCCCTGGCCCAGCCCGGCGTTGCCGGGCCCGGCCATCCACCTTATTGCCGAATCAGGAGACCTCTCGATGTTTGATCAAACCACCCGTTTCACCCGCCGCCGTGGCCTGCAGACGCTGGCCGCCGCATCCCTGACCGCGCTCGGCGCCCTGTCCGGCACCGCCGCCCTGGCCCAGGACGGCTTCCCCAGCAAGCCCATCACCATCCTCGTGCCCTTCGCCGCTGGCGGCACCACCGACATCCTGGCGCGCATCGTCGCCCAGGCGCTGCAGCAGGAGCTGGGCCAGACCGTGATCGTGGACAACAAGCCCGGCGCGGGCGGCAACATCGGCGCCGTGGCCGCCGCACGTGCGCCGGCCGACGGCTACACGCTGTTCATGGGCACCGTGGGCACGCATGCCATCAATGCCGCGCTCTACGCCAAGCCCGGCTTCGACCCCATCAAGGACTTCTCGCCCCTGACGCGCGTGGCCAACGTGCCCAACCTGCTGGTAGCCCACCCCAGCCAGCCGTTCAAGACCGTCAAGGAAATGATCGCCTATGCGCGTGCCAACCCCGGCAAGCTGAACTACGGCTCCTCGGGCAGCGGCAGCTCCATCCACCTGTCGGGCGAGCTGTTCCGCTCCATGACGGGCCTGGACATGGTGCACGTGCCCTACAAGGGCAGCGCCCCGGCCATCACCGACCTGCTGGGCAACCAGATCGCCATCATGTTCGACAACATGCCCTCGGCCATCCAGCATGTGCGCTCGGGCAAGCTGCGTCCCATCGCCGTGACCACGGCCAAGCGCTCGCCGGAACTGCCCGATGTGCCCACCGTGGCCGAAGCCGGCGTGCCCGGCTACGAAGCCACTTCGTGGTTCGGCCTGTGGACCCAGGCCAAGACGCCCGCTGCCGTGCAGCAGCGCCTGTACACGGCCATTGCCAAGGTGCTCAAGGACCCGGCCGTGGTCAAGAAGATCAACGACCAGGGCGGTGACGTCGTGATCGACACGCCGGCCGAATTCCTCGCCTACATCAAGGCCGAATCGACGAAGTGGAGCAAGGTCGTAAAAGACTCCGGAGCACAGGTGTAACTGGCCTCCCCCTGAGCCGCTGCGCGGCTTCCCCCTGAAGGGGGACGGCGCCATCGCCGCGAGGCGGCTCTTGCTCGGCGCCCCTGGTGTTAGGCTGCGCCGGTTTCCAGCGCCATGCGTTTGAGCATTGAAATGGGGAATAAAAAAGAGCTGCCTCCGGGCAGCTCTTTGCATTGGGGTGTCAGGTGCTCAATCCAGCAGATCGGAGTAGTCGCCCTTGTCGTAGCCTTCGATGGCCTTCCAGGGCTGGGCCAGCGGTGCGGGCAGCTTGCTGGCGGTGACGACGATGCGCTCGGTGCCGTGGGAGTCGCTGCGCTCCACGCGGCGGGCGAACTGGTTGGCCACGTCCCAGTCGATGACAGTGGTCTGCTCGCCTGCCGTGCCGCGGTAGCGCTGCACGCCGTTGTGCGGCTTGCCCACGCGCTCCATGCCCTGCAGCGCGGTGGGAGGCACGATCCAGTACACGTTGTCGAAGGAGCCGCCGTAGCCCACGTTGCCGTGGTGGGCCAGGTCCACGCTGATGACGCGCCGCAGCTTGGCCAGGATGACTTCCACGCCGACCTTGCCGTCATCGGCACGGCGGATGGACAGGGGTGCGGCGCGGGCTTCGTCATGGGCGTGGCCGGCGTGCGGGCCGTGGGCATGGTCGTGACCGTGCTCCTGGCTCTGGCGCAGGGCGGCGGGCATTTCGCGCTCTATCCACAGCTGGGCCTTGCGACGGTAGACGCGGTTGGTATAGACGCTGCTGCGCTGCACGCCGTCGCTGCCCACGCTCATGGCTTCATAGGTGATGCGCAGGTCGGCTTCGGGCGTGGCCTGCACGGCGGCCGTGGTGCGTGCCACGGAATCAGCGGGGACTGCGGCCGTGGGTGCGGATGCCGCCGCCTTGGCCGGCTCGGCGGCCCATGCTGCGGAGACGGAGCAGGCCAGCAGCGCGGCCGCGTAGATGTGGCGCGCCGCGCGCGGCGCCGGAAGGGAAAGCGTCATGGAATCCAGCCAATGCGAAAAAACCGGGGCCGGGCACACGCATGTGCCACGGCTCCGGCCAGGGGTTGGCAAGCAGCCAACGAAGGAAGAAACAATTACAGGCCAGCGGCTTCGCGGACCTTGGAGAACACCTTGGTGTTGTCCATCGTGCCCTTGAAGATCCTGGCTCCCGCGCCGCCAGCGAACAGCATCACGTCGCCACCGCCATGGGTCTCGGAGCCCGGCGTGCCCAGGTTCAGGCCCACCTCCTGCAGGTAGTTGTCGTCCGTGGTGTCCACGCCGCGGAGGTCCTGGCGCTCCGCGCCGCGCGTGGGCGCGATCCAGGGCTTGTTGCCATCTTCGGCATTGACCTGGCTGGAGGCCGTGGCGTTGGGACGTCCGCCATTGCCGAAGGCCAGCGTGGTGTAGGGCTTGCCGTCCTGGGCCTTGGCCATCTGGCCGCTCTGGTAGTCCTGCACCTTGCCCAGGATGGGGTTGCCGATCTTGGAGTAGCCGTTGAACACCATGTTGTGGTCGTGATCGGCGGTGACGACGATCAGCGTGTTCTTCAGGCCCGGATCCTTCTTTTCCATGTAGGCCATGGCGGTCTCGATGGCGCGGTCGAAGGCCAACGTGTCTTCCAGCGCACGCTTGGCATTGGTGCCGTGCAGTGCGTGGTCGATGCGGCCGCCTTCCACCATCAGGAAGAAGCCCTTGTCATTGCGGCTGAGCACGTCCAGCGCCTTGCCGGTCATGTCGGACAGGCTGGGCTCGTCCAGCCTTTGCTTGACGCGGTCCAGCTCGTAGGCCATTTCGCTTTGCGTGAACAGGCCCAGCAGCTTGGGCGCCTTGGTCGCGTCCAGGGCCGCCAGCTCGCTGCCCTTGGCGACATAGGCGTAGCCCTTGGCCTTCATCATGTCCACGAGGTTGGCCGTGTCCGTGCGCTTGCTGCTGGGGTTGACCGACTTGGGCAGGTAGTTGCGCTGGCCGCCACCCATGAGCACGTCGATGCCATCGCCCAGCCTGGCGTTGTAGTTGGCATGGCCGGGCACGGACTGCTCGGCAATGCTGTTGTAGCCATTGCGGTTGCAGATATGGGCATAGGTGGCCGCAGGCGTGGCATGGCCCACGCGCGTGGTGGAGATGGCGCCCACGGCGCGGCCCTTGGCCTTGGACAGCTCCAGCAGGGTCTGCGCGGGTTGGCCGTTGCCGGCCGGGCAGGTGGTGTCCTCGCCGTTGATGTACTGCTGGCCGTTGGCCGCGTAGGCCATGGTCTCGGCCGACATGGAGATGACTTCGTTGTTCATCTTCACGCCGGTCATGTAGGCGGCCATCGAGGGCGCGCTGTCCGTGGTCTGGCCATCGCGCGAGAAGGTCTTGATGCGGCTGGCGTAGGGAAGGGACTGCATGGTCAGCGTGGCGCGTTCGCTGCTGGCCAGGGAGCCGGCCTTTTCGGCCAGCTGCTTTTCACCCTTGTAGATGCGCGCGGCGGTCACGGTGACCGGGCCCATGCCGTCGCCAAGGAAGAAGATGACGTTCTTGGCCTCGCCAGCCGCATGGGCTGCAGGCGCCAGCAGCGCCAGCGCGCCGGCCACCGCCAGGGCGAGGGAGGTCTTTTGGAGGATCGGATGCATGTGGAATTCCTTGAATACTTTGAATGCCTTGATTGCGGTACAAGACCCCGGTCGTACAGCGTGCTAGGACCGCATGAAACCGGCGTGGCCCAGGCGGCGGACGCCGAGCAAGGGCCGCCCCGCAGCGAGGGCGTCGTCGGCTGCCCGCACGCCCCCCTCCCGCGAAGCGAGAGAGGGGGAAGCGACGCAGTCGCTCAGGGGGTGTTTCATTGCAAGCCGATGCTCTTCTTGATCAGGTTGAACACGGCCGTGTTGTCGATCACGCCCGAGAACGTATCGGCACCCATGCCTTGAGCCCCCAGGAACACGTCGCCGCCGCCGTGGGTTTCGGAGGCCAGGGGCACCACGGCCTCCTGCAGGTAGTCGGGGCTCTCCAGCGAAGCCGCGTCGATGGGGCCGCGCGTGGCCAGGCGCTTGGGACCGTTGCCGAAGCCCAGGATGGTGTAGGGATTGCCATCCACATCGGTGGAGGCCTTGCCGTCCACGTAGTTCTTGACCAGGCCCAGCACGCCGGGCTTGCCGGCCTCGGTCTTGCCGGTGCGCGCGGCATAGCCGTTCAGGTGCAGCGTGTGGTCATGGTCGGCTGTGACGACGATCAGCGTGTTCTTCAGGCCCGGATCGAGCTTGGCCATCTTGTCCAGCGCGGTCTGGATGGCGTTGTCGAAGGCCACGGTATCCTGCAGCGCGCGGCGCGCGTTGGTGGCGTGCAGTGCATGGTCGATGCGGCCGCCTTCCACCATCAGGAAGAAGCCCTTCTTCTTGGCCGACAGCGCGTCGATGGCCTTGCCCGTCATCTCGGCCAGGCTCGGTTCCTTGGTCGCGTCGCGGTCCAGGTCATAGGCCATGTGGTCCTTGGTGAACAGGCCGGCGATCTTGCTGCCGTCCACGGGCAGCTTGTCGAACTCGCTCTTGTTGGCGGCGTAGCTGTACTTTTGCGTCTTGAACTCGGCGATCAGGTTGCGGCTGTCGTTGCGGCGGCCGCCGTCGGCCTTGGGCGTGAAGTAGTACGAGCCACCGCCCAGGATCACGTCCACGCCGTCGCCGAGCTTGCTGTTGTAGCCGGATCCGCCAGGCACCAGGGCCGCGGCAATGGTGTTTTCCGCATCGCGGTGGCAGACGTGCGAATAGGTGGTTGCCGGCGTGGCATGCGTGATGCGCGCGGTGGAGACCACGCCCGTGCCGTAGCCGGCGGACTTCATCTGCTCGAGCAGCGTGGGAACGGCCTGGCCGTTGCCGCTGGGGCAGGTGCTGTCGTAGTTGGTGTGATAGGCCTTGCCGCTGGCATCCGTGGCCTTGGTGTCGGGCGTCATGGAGATGACTTCGTTGTTCATCTTCACGCCGGTCATGTAGGCGGCCATCGAGGGCGCGCTGTCCGTCACCTGGGCGTCGTTCGAGAAGGTGTGGACGAAGGCCGTCTCGGGCAGCTTGTCCATGGTCAGCTCACCGTCTTCGCCCACGCTGTAGATGCGCGCGGCGGTCATGGTGGTGATGCCCATGCCGTCACCCAGGAAGAACAGCACGTTCTTGGTCGGGGTGGCAGCGGACGATCCATCGCTGCCGCCACAGGCGCTCAACAGCAGCGACGCACCGGCCAGCGCGCTGCACAACATCTTCAGTTTCATGCGGATATCCCTCTGTAGGCAGGGGACCCCGCGGCAAGGCCGCGCCCTCCCCCTGTTGATTGATTTGTGCACTGTAGGAACAGCCCGTGACGAGCCAGTGACAGTCAGCCCAGGCCGGCAGGCGTATCGTTGCAGGCAAGGCGCTGAGGGCCGGATAGCATTGCGGCCAACCCAGCGACGGAACAAGGAACCCCATGAACCAGACAGCCCAAGACCCGATCGCCTCGCAGGCCCCGGAAGCGCCGCCCAGGCCGGTGCTCGACTACCCGTTCGAGGCGCCGCCGCAGCGCGGGCAGACGCTGGAGGTGGCGCCCGGCGTGCTCTGGCTGCGCATGCCCCTGCCCTATGCGCTGGACCACATCAATCTCTGGGCCATCGATGACGGCCAGGGCTGGGCCATCGTCGATACGGGTGCGCGCACCGACGAAGGCGTGGCCACCTGGCGCGCGCTGTTCTCCCAATCCACCGATGGCCGCTCGCTGACGCGCGTCTTCGTCACCCACATGCACCCCGACCATGTGGGTCTGGCCGGATGGCTGACGCGCAAGTTCCATGTGCCCCTGTACATGACGCGCCTGGAGTACCTCAACTGCCGCGTCGTGGTCTCGGACTGCAGCCGCGAGGCCCCGCCCGACGCCATCGCCTTCTACCGCCGCGCAGGCTGGAGCGACAGCGCACTGGAGTCCTACCGCGCCCGCTTCGGCAACTTCGGCAAGCACATCCATGCCCTGCCCGACAGCTACCGCCGCCTGCACGATGGAGAGGAACTGCGCATAGGAAAACACCTGTGGCGCGTGGTGGTCGGCAGCGGCCACTCGCCCGAGCACGCCAGCCTGTACTGCCCCGATCTCAAGCTGCTGATCTCGGGCGACCAGGTGCTGCCGCGCATCTCGTCCAACGTCTCGGTCCACCCCATGGAACCCGACGCCAACCCCATGGCCGACTGGATGGAGTCTCTGGAAAAGGTCAGGCGCGAAGTGCCCGACGATGTGCTCGTCCTGCCCGCGCACGGCGATTGCTTTCGCGGCCTGCATGCGCGCATCGATTCGCTGGTGGCAGGCCAGGAACGTGCCAGCGACCGGCTGCTGGCCGCCCTGGCCGAGCCGCGTCGCGCCGTCGATGTCTTCGGCGCCCTCTTCTCACGCCCGATCAGCGAATCCAGCCCCGCCCTGCTGGGCATGGCCACGGGCGAAAGCCTGGCCTGCCTGAATCATTTGATGCATGCGGGGCAGGTGCAGCGCAGCATCGATGCCGATGGCATCGCCTGGTACCGCGCCGTGGCGGGGGCCTGAGACTGCAGCGGCAACCGGCTCAGGCTGCCTGCAGCAGCGGATAGCGCTGCGCCATCGCATCCTGCAGGCCGAACTCTGCCAGGATGGCGCGCATGCGCTCGACCGCACTGCGCTTTTTCTGCCCCGTGTAGCGCGCAATGATCAGCTCGTTCTTCATGCTGTGCTCCCAGCCCACCAGCTCGGTCACGGTGACCTGGTAGCCGCAGGCCTCCAGGTACAGGCAGCGCAGCACGTTGGTGAGCTGGCTGCCCATTTCGCGGGTGTGTATGGGATGGCGCCACAGTTCGGCCAGCGGCGTGCGCGTCAGGCTCAGCGCCTTGGTCTGGCGCAGGCAGGCTGCGACCTCGGCCTGGCAGCAGGGCACCAGCACCATGGCCTTGGCCTTCTTCTCCAGGCCGAAGGCGATGGCGTCGTCGGTGGCGGTGTCGCAGGCGTGCAGGGCCGTGACCACGTCGAATTGCGCAGGCATGAAGTCGGCATGCGTGGACTCGGCCACCGACATATTCAGAAAGCCCATGCGCTCGAAGCCCAGCTCGGCAGCCAGCTTCTGCGAAGCCTCCACCAGCGGCGCGCGCGTTTCTATGCCGTAGATATGGCCGCGCCCCAGCGGCTTGAAATACAGGTCGTAGAGGATGAATCCCAGGTAGGACTTGCCGGCGCCGTGGTCGGCCAGGGTGACCGCATGGCCGTCGGCCGACAGTTCTTCGAGGATGGGCGCGATGAACTGGTAGAGGTGGTAGACCTGCTTGAGCTTGCGGCGCGAATCCTGGTTGATCTTGCCTTCGCGCGTGAGGATGTGCAGTGCCTTGAGCAGTTCAATGGACTGGCCGGGCTTGAGGCCCAGTTGCGCGGTCACATCCTGCTCGGGCTTTGCGGCAGGCTTGCCCTGGCGCGCCTTCATTCGGCAGCGCCCGGCTTGGCTGCGTGCGCCATAGGGCAGCGCGCGCCCACACCCAGGTCCAGCCAGCCTTCGATGCCGATCTTCTCCAGCGTCTCCATGTTGCGCTCGTAGATGGATTCGGCTTCGGGGAACACCTCGACCGCCTTGTCTATGCTGTCCTCGCGCAGCAGGTGCAGCGTGGGATAGGGAGAGCGGTTGGTGCAGTTGGTGACGTCGTCGGCTTCGGTGCCCTCGAACTGGAACTGCGGGTGGAACGAGGCCACCTGCAGGATGCCGCCCAGGTCCAGCTCCTCGACCATGGCGTCGGCCACTTCGAGAAAGTCGTTGAAGTCCAGGAAGTCCTGCAATGCGTGCGGCAGGATCAGCAGCGTGGTGTCGCGCTTGTCCGGGGAGGCCTCGGCCAGCGCCTCCAGCTCGCGGTGCAGGTCTGCCGCCACGCCTTCGGCGTCGGTGGCCTGGCTGACCGTGTAGTGGATCTGGCCCTTGATGTGCACGCCCTTGGCGAAGGGGCACAGGTTCAGGCCGATCACGGCCTTTTCGAGCCAGTGCACCGTATCCTCGATCACGGTGACAGGCGGAAACTCGGCCGCGCGAATCTCGTGGTTGGTATCGGTCATGGCTGTGCCCTTCAAAAATGCGAACGGGGGCACTGCGCCCCCAGACATTGCGAAACCGTCCAGGAACCCTTCCCTGCCCTGTCACGCAGGGTCCGCATTCTAGCCGCGCCGCCCCGGCGACGCCGTTGCTCGGATTTCTCAGCCCAGCAGGCGCAGGCCTGTCAGCAGCTCATGCTCGCGGGCCGCGTAGCGGTCCGTCATCCCGGCGATGAAGTCGGCCACCACCCGCGCACGCGCCGATACGTCCTCGGCCAGCATGGCCCGCTGCACGAAGCGCGGCTTCATGCGGTCGGGCTCGACCATGTAGGCCGCAAACAGCTCGGCCACCACCTGCTGCGCGCCTTCCATGGTCTTCACCACCTGCTCATGGCGGTAGAGATTGCGGAACAGGAACTGCTTGAGCTGCTGCGACTGCTGCCTCATGGTATCGCTGAAGCCCACCAGAGGGCCAGGCTGGGCGCGCACCTCGTCCACCGAACAGGGCCGCGCCTGCGCAATGCGCTGCTGCGTGGCGGCGATCACGTCATAGACCTGATCGCTGAGCATGCGGCGGATGCTTTCGTACAGCAGGCGCCGCTCGGCCAGTGGCATGCCCAGTTGAGGATGCTCGGCCAGTGTTGCGTCGTGATAGCGCGCGAACAGGGGAACAGCCTCGCACAGCTGGGGCATGGTGATCAGGCCGGAGCGCACGCCATCGTCCACGTCATGGGCGTTGTAGGCAATGGCATCGGCCAGGTTGCACAGCTGGGCCTCCAGCGAAGGCTGCCGGCCCAGCAGAAAACGCTGCGCCACCCCGCCGGGCTCGCGCGCCTCCAGGTGCTCGGCATTGGTGCGCGAGCAATGCTTGAGAACGCCCTCGCGCGTCTCGAAGCTCAGGTTCAGGCCGTCAAAGGCTGGATAGCGCTCTTCCAGCCGGTCCACCACGCGCAGGCTTTGCAGGTTGTGCTCGAAGCCGCCATGCGGCTGCATGCAGGCATTGAGCGCATCCTGGCCCGCATGGCCGAAGGGGGTGTGGCCCAGGTCGTGGGCCAGACAGATGGCCTCGACCAGATCTTCGTCAAGTTGCAGCGATCGGGCCACCGAGCGGCCCAGCTGGGCCACTTCCAGCGAGTGCGTCAGGCGGGTGCGGAACAGGTCGCCCTCATGGTTGACGAAGACCTGGGTCTTGTAGACCAGGCGCCGGAAGGCCGAGGAATGGACGATGCGGTCCCGGTCGCGCTGGAAGTCGCTGCGCGTGGGCGCAGGCGCCTCCGGGAAACGCCGCCCCCGGCTGAGCGCCGGGTTGCAGGCATAGGGGGCCAGGGCCTGTTTCTGCATTCGATCGCCTCATCATGCTGACAAGGGCACTCTAGCAGTTCTGGCTTGCCCCCCAGCGCCGCGCGTCAGGCGCAGCAGGCGTCTATGACTTCGCGCACCAAGGCATCGGGCGCCGAGCGCATGACGGCCTTTCCCGGCCCGTCAATGAGAACGAAGCGGATCTCGCCCGCCTCGGACTTCTTGTCCACGCGCATCAGCTCCAGATAGCGGCCAGCGTTGTCACGCTCATCCAGCACGGCGCCGCGCACCGGCAGGCCCGCACGTTCGATCAGCACGCGCAGCCTTTGCACAAAGGCGGCATCCACCAGGCCAAGGCGCTGCGACAGCTCGGCCGCCATGACCATGCCGGCGCCCACGCCTTCGCCGTGCAGCCAGTTGCCGTAGCCCATGCCGGCTTCGATCGCATGCCCGAAGGTGTGGCCGAAATTGAGAATGGCGCGCAATCCGGCCTCTTTCTCGTCCTGCCCCACCACCCAGGCCTTGATCTCCACGCTGCGCTTGATCGCGTGCGCCAGTGCAGTGCGGTCGCGGGCAAGCAAGGCATCCATGTTCTCCTCCAGCCAGGCCAGGAAGTCCATGTCGGCGATGGGCCCGTACTTGATGACCTCGGCCAGGCCGGCGCTCAGCTCGCGCACGGGCAGCGTGTCCAGCGAGGCCAGATCGCAAACCACCAGCTGCGGCTGGTAGAAGGCGCCGATCATGTTCTTGCCCAGCGGATGGTTGATGGCGGTCTTGCCGCCCACCGACGAGTCCACCTGCGACAACAGCGTGGTGGGCACTTGCACGAAGGGCACGCCGCGCATGTAGCTGGCGGCAGCAAAGCCCGTCATGTCGCCGATGACGCCGCCGCCCAGCGCGAACAGCACGGTCTTGCGGTCGCAACCACCGGACAGCAGGTCATCGAAGATCAGATTCAGCGTCTGCCAGTCCTTGTGGGCCTCGCCATCGGGCAGCACCACGGTCCGCACGCTGCGGTAGCGCTGCTCCAGCACGCGGCGCAGTGCGGGCTCATAGAGCGGTGCGACCACATCGTTGCTGACGATGACGGCCTGTGCCGCAGAAGGCAGCGCGGCATAGGTGGCCGCCTGGTCCAGCAGGCCGGTGCCGATGGCAATCGGATAGGAGCGCTCACCCAGGTCAATGGTCACGACCTGGGCAGCAGGCGAGGAGGAGGCGTGGGGCAAGATGATGTCGCTCCAGGGGAGAAAGAATGAAAAGGTTTCCGCGACACGGCAGCGCGCCCGGCAACTGCCGATCTTAAAGAAAAAGGCCTCGGCAAGTGCCGAGGCCTTTGGTGTTCCAGCGGGCAGCGTTCAGGCCAGCTCAGCCTGCATGCGTATGCGCTGGGCGGCCTGCGCCACAGACAGGCCGGATGTTTGGATCACGAAGTGCGCCGTCTCCAGATACAGGGGCTCGCGCTGCAGCAGCAACTCGCGCAGGCGCAACGCCGGATCCTCCACCTGCAGCAAGGGCCGCGTCACATCGTTGCGCAGCCGCGCGGCGATGTCCTCTGGCGTGCAATCCAGATAGAAGACCTGGGTGCGCTCATGCAGATGGCGGCGATTTTGCTCGCGCAGCACCACGCCGCCGCCCGTGGACAACAGCAGGCTGGATGTGGAGGCCGACAGCTCATCAATGACCTGCGACTCCATGTCGCGAAAAGCCTGCTCGCCCTCACGCTCGAAAAACTCCCGGATGCTGCAGCCCAGGCGCTGCTCGATCACATGGTCCGAATCCACAAAACGCATCGACCACAGGCGCGCCAGCTGGCGCCCTATGGTCGATTTGCCGGAGCCGGGCAGGCCGATCAGGGCCACCCGGGTTACCAAGCCTGAAACATCCATTTGCTGCTACCGCACGGGCCATGGGAAATCAAAATTATCTCCCATGGCCGTGAACGGCATCGCCTTTACGGCGTCGTGGTTGCCGGCTTGGCCACCGTGATGGTCATGTTCCTCGTGATCACCGTGTTGTCGGCATCCGTGACGCGCACGATCATGTTGAAGGTGCCATCCGCCGTCGGAGTACCCGACAAGATGCCGTCGCTGGACAACGCCAGCCCTTCGGGAGTGCCACCCAGACTCACCCACGTGTAGGGAGCGGTACCGCCGGTTGCCGACAGTGCGTACGCCAGGGCCACACCACGGACGCCAGAGATGGTCGGTGCAGTGAAGGCCAGAGGTGCCTTGGCCGCAATGGTCACGGTCACGGTCTTGTCGACCACGGTGCCCTGTGCGTCCTGCACACGTACCAGCATGTTGAAGGTTCCGACCACCGTCGGCGTACCGGAAAGCACGCCGTCGCTGCTCAGGCGCATACCGTCTGGAACACCGCCCAGTGTCGACCAGCGGTAAGGAGGAATGCCGCCTGTTGCTGCAAAGCCGTACACCAGAGGCTGGTCCTTGACACCCGTGATGCTCAAGCCATCAGGCAGGGCCAGAGGCGTCTTGGCGATCTCATGGTAGACACCCACAACGGTATAGGCCCTGATGGGATCCTGAATGCCATTGCTGACATCATTGTCCCGGCGGTCCACGGTCGTTTCCAGCACGATGGCGCCGCTATCGGGGCCACTGGAAAGCGACAGCTGTGCGATGCCGTTGAGCGAATTGACTTGCAACGAAGAGCCAGCCTTGGATCCAGAGATCAGGCGCGCACCTTCATAAGCCGAGCTGGGCAAAATCCGAACCTGCACATTGGGGCTGGTACCAGTGACCGGTTGATTGCGGTCGTCGACCACCTTCACTTCCAGTGCTACGTTATTTCGCAGATTGGAGAGGTTGTCGCGGGATCCCAGATAGCCAGGCGTCTGGGTCACGGCCAGCGTGCTGGCAGGAATGCCCTGCGCAGCGCCACCGACATTAACACTGGTCACAGCACTCACCTGGCGCTTATCGCGGGGATCGGTCACCGTGCAAGTCACGCTTGCTACACCAGCCTTGTCGATTGCGTGCAAGTGGAAAGTGGCACTACCAGAGTTGGAGCCCAGCACAATGGAACGACTGGCTGAGATATTTCCTTTATCGTCTTTTTTATCCGTTCCATCAAGATAATACAGAACTGCCGAATCAAGACCTGCAGTTACGGCGCATTGAAAAATGCCATCCCCACCAGGAATAGGCATATTTCCTTGACGAGCCTCGACATACATTGTTGTCGTATATGCCGCATCAGCACCAATACCAGGACCGGCATTTCCAATATTCACCGGCAGCTGCGTCTTATCTGCGCGCAGCGAAATGGTATACGGCTGATTTGTCTCACCAGCACTCCCTCCACCACCACCACACCCGGCCAGACCGAGTGCCAGCATGGCACCGAACATGATTTTTTGCATGATTATCTATCTCCTACTACATTCAACGAGCACTTCTGATGTCAGCCAACATCTTCGGTGTAATAAATACCAGCATTTCCCGCTTCTGGGACTCTCTCACGCGACTTTTGAAAAGATGCCCCAGAACAGGGACATCGCCCAATAGCGGAATCTTGTTTTCCGTATTGGTCTCCTCCATCTCGAAGATACCGCCGATCACTACAGTTCCACCATTCTGGACAAGAACCTGGGTACGCACATGCTTGGTATCGATGGCAACGCCTTGCAACGTGCTCTCACCACGTGAATCCTTGTTGACATCGAGGTCCAGAATGATATCGCCTTCGGGAGTGATTTGAGGCGTCACCTCCAGTTTCAGAACAGCCTTTTTGAAAGCAATGGTCGTCGCACCGTTAGGCGCAGTCACAGAGTAGGGGTACTCAGTACCCTGCTCAATCAATGCCTTGGTTTGATCAGCCGTTACCAACCTCGGGCTGGAAATGATCTTTCCCTGGCCATCGGACTCCATGGCAGAAAGCTCAAGAGTCAGGAATCGATTTGCAGCCGCATTGAAAATAGACATGGCAAACGTCCCGGAGTTCGCCACGTTTGACAGCTTCCCAGGCAGATTGACAAAATTTCCCGAGGTATTCACAGCCTGCCCGCTTGCCCCAGCTGAAGCATTGGCATTGTCAAAACCCGTACCGATGGCCACGCGGTTATCCCCACCAATGCTGTATCCCCCATCGCCACCGCGTTGAGCCCGCAAATCCCCGCCGCCTAGACGGACGCCCAGTGCACGGCCAAATGTGTCACGGGCTTCAACGATACGAGCTTCGATCAGCACTTGGCGAACAGGCACGTCCAGTGTCGCCAGCAGCACCTTCACTTCTTCCAGTTTCGTGGCTGTGTCGGTCACGAACAGCTGGTTGGTTCGGGGCTCCGAAATCGCAGATCCGCGCTCAGACAGAAATCTGGTGGAGGTTCCGCCAGTCCCGCCGCCACCACCGCTGCTTGCGCTGATCTGTTGAAGAATATCGGCTGCCTTCGCATAGTTCAGCTGAAAGCTCTGGGTCCGCAGCGGCTCCAGTTTCTGGATTTCCATGGCGGCTTCATAGTCACGCTTGGTGCGCGCATCGATCTCATCCTTGGGCGCAATCCAGAGCACCGAGCCCGACTTGCGCATGCCCAGGCCCTTGGCATCCATGATGATCTGCAGCGCCTGGTCCCAGGGAACATCCTTCAGACGCAGGGTCAGCGCCCCGGAAACCGTGTCCGAGGTCACGATGTTGAAGTTCGTGAAGTCGGCAATCACCTGCAGCAGGGACCGCACTTCGATGTTCTGGAAATTCAGGGAGAGCTTTTCACCGCTGTAGCCGGGGCCCTGCGTGAGCTTGCTCACATCCACCTTTTTCTGGCGGACCTCGATCACAAACTGGCTGTCGCTTTGGTAGGCACTGTGCTCCCAGTCACCGACGGGAGCGATACGCATGCGCACGGATTCCCCCTGCTGCACCGATGAGATTGTCTGCACCGGTGTTCCGAAATCCGCAACATCCAGCTTGCGGCGCAAGCCTTCAGGCAGGGAGGAACGCAGAAAATCGACGACCAGTTCCTTGCCTTCGCGGCGCAGGTCCACGCCGACCTGGCTATTGCTCAATCCCACGACGATGCGGCCCGAGCCATCGCTGCCACGACGGAAATCAACATCCCGAATGGGTTGGACATCGCTACCGACGGCTGTCTTGGCTTCGAACACACCCTGCTGTGCAGAAGGCTTCACCGCAGCAGACGCAGCTACAGGATCCAGCAGGATCAGCAACGCCTTGCCTTGGCGCTCAGTGCGGTAGGAAGTCGCCGTTTTCAAATTCAGCACCAGCCGGGAACGGCCCGAGGCCTCCACGATATTGATGGAACGCAGGTTGCCCTGGTTGAGCTCGACCATCGATTTGCCCGTCGCATTGGTTGCGCCAGGAAAATCCAGCGCGATCCGTGCAGGCGACTGGATCGCAAATCCGGTCGGGTCCGCAGCCAGCGCTTCGGAAAGCTCGATGCGCACCACCTCGGTGCTCCCCTGGAGGGAACCGGAGACCGACTCTATCGCGGACTGCGCCCATGCAAAAGAGCCCAGCAACCAACCGCCCAAGGCGATTCCCCAGCGAGCTTTATGAGACATGCTGCGATGTGTACCCATCATTTCCTTCCCTCCTGCAACTCCAGTGTGCTATTTCTTTCTATCCAGTCGCCGCTGCCATCCTGGACGATTTCCCGCAACTGGATGGAAGTCTCCGTGATCCGGGTGATCTTTCCGTAGTTCTGTCCCAGGTAATTTCCTGCACGAACCTGATATAGCAAGGCTCCTACCTTGATCAGCGCCGTAGGCACACCCTTCTTGTCCAGGCTGCCCACCATGGTCATTGCATCCAGGGGCTCTGCTTCCAGCGGCTCCTTGCGGCGGTTGAGTTCTGCGGCAATCAGGCTGGTATTCGCATTGGTCTGGGCCGATTCCTTGCGCAGCACCTGCATCAGTTTCAAGGGATTGAAGGGGTCCATGCCATCAGCCCCCAGGTAGGCTTGGGGCGTAAACGCTTTGGGCTCTTCCAAAGGCTTGACCCGAGGCTTTGCATTGGCTTTCTCCTGAGCCATCCAGGTTTGCAACTCCTCTTGATCAGAAGAAGTGCAGCCCGAGACGGCCAAACAGCCAGACAACATAAGCAAGACGCTGCAGCGCATGTGTCTCATTTCTTCTTGCCCTTCCCGGCAGCCGCGCGCTGCGCCTGCACTTCATCGGCATCCAGATAGCGGAAGGTTCGCGCCGTCGCCTCCATGCTCAGGACCTCGCTTCCGTCCTTGCCCACAGGGACAATCGACAAGTTGTTCAAGGTCACGATGCGAGACAGGTAGGCCACGTCGGAAGCGAATGAACCGATGTCATGAAAGCGTCCTGTGACCTTCAAAGCAATGGGCAGCTCGGCGTAGTACTCCTTGACCACCATCGCCCCGGGGCGGAACGTTTCAAACTGCAGGCTGCGCCCCAGTCCGGCCTGGTTGATGTCCGAGAGCAGCGCAGCCATTTCCGCCTTGCTGGGCAACTGCTTTTCCAGCTGTGTCACATATTGCTGGACCTGTTCACGCTGCTTCTTCAGGCCATCCAGGCTGACCGCCTTGGACAGCTTCTGGCTGAAGTCCTGGCGCAGCGTGACTTCGGTGTTGCGCTCCTGCTCCAGCATGTCCTCATAGTCCTTGATCAGTACGTACCAGAGCAAGGCGGCAACGCCCAACGCAATGGCAACGCACAACAGAAAACGCGGCAGCAAGGGCCACCGCGAAGGATCATTGGGATCAAGACCACGGAATTGGCGCTGGATGTTCTCCTGCAGTGCGGAGAAGTCGATGTCGTTCTTTTTCTTCTTGGCCATCACTGGGACTTTCCTGGGTTGGCCGCCGTCGGAAGGCCTTTCTCCGCAACGCTGGCGCGCGTGAGCTGGAAGCGCAGATTGAACGCTGCAGCACGGCGCTGGTCCTTGGGCGTGACGTTGACCGTCTTGGCCACGATCTCCACCAGTTCCGGCTTGGAGATCCAGGGCGTTCCCTCGGACAGATTGCGCAGCATCTCGGACACCCGCTCATTGGACTGCGCCGTGCCCTGCATGGTCACGGCCAGACCTTCCTGCTTGATGCTCGTGATATAGACGCCATCGGGCAGTTGGGACACCAGCTCGTTGAGCATGTGCACCGGCAGATTGCGATCGGACTGCAGGTCTTCCACGGCCTTTTGCCGGGCGCGCAGGGCAGTGATCTCATCCTCCAGCCCGGCGATTTCCTTGATCTGGGACTCCAGCACCGTGATCTCGGCGCGCAGCATGCTGTTCTTCGCCTGCTGGGCTTCGATCATCATCTGGTACCACCAGTAGACAGCACCAATGATCAAAACCCCTATCAGGGCCGAAAGGACCATCGTGGCCTGGAATGCTTCCTTGCGTCGCTTGCGTGTGGCTTCTCTGTGAGGAAGCAGATTGATCAGGATCACGACACAAACCTCCGCATGGCCAGACCGCAGGCGGTCAGGTAGGCGGGGGCCTCGCGCGACATGCGCTTGAGGCGCACGCCGCTGCCGACTTCCATGCCATCGAAGGGATTGGCAAGGCTGCAGGCGAATCCGGTCTGCTGCGTGATGGCCTCGGACAGGCCGGAAAGCGGTGCCGAGCCGCCAGCCAGCAGGATGTGGTCTATGCGGTTGTGGGGCGTGCTGGTGAAAAAGAACTGCAGTGCGCGCGACACTTCCTGCGTCATGCTCTGCACGAAGGGCTTGAGCACGGCGGAGGCGTAGTCCTCCGGCAGTTCGCCGTTGCGCTTCTTGGACTCGGCCTCTTCAAGGGAGAAGCCATATTGGCGCGCGATCAGCTGCGTCAGCTGGGCGCCGCCAAAGGCCTGGTCACGGTCGTACAGCACCTCGTCGTCACGCAGGATCTGCATGCTGGTCGTCATGGCGCCTACCTCGAACAGTGCCACCAAAGCGTTGTTGCCCTGATTGGGCAGGCGCTCGATCAACCGTCCGGCGGCCATGCGGGAGGCATGGGGCTCGATGTCGATGACCATCGGCTTGAGGCCGGCCGCCTCGGCCAGGCCCTGGCGGTCCTGCACCTTCTCGCGGCGGGAGGCGGCAATGAGCACATCCACGTCGCCAGGCGAATTCAATGACGGGCCTATGACACAGAAGTCCAGACTCACTTCGTCGAGCGAAAAAGGAATGTACTGATTGGCCTCGGATTCGACCTGGACCTCCAGTTCCTGCTCGCTCATGCCGTCGGGCAGCGAAATCTTCTTGGTGATCACGGCCGAAGCCGGCAATGCCATGGCCACGTTCTTGGTCCGCGTGCCGCTTTTTTTGACCAGCCGCCGTACAGCCTCTGCCACTTCGTCGAACTTTTCGATGTTGCCATCCGTGATCCATCCCCGCTCCAGCGGCTCGATGGCACAGCGCTCCAGCAACAGTTCGCCCGACCTGGCACGAGACAGCTCAACGAGCTTGGCGCTCGAAGAACTGATGTCGATGCCTAGCAAAGGTGCGGGCTGGCGACTGAATAAGGATCCCATAGCAATCAACTTGCCCTCCCTCTTCTTGTGTATGTAAAGAACGCAACAAACCTTCACATATAGGTTGAATGCTATCAGCAAGACTGCGCGCAACTCACCATGCCTGCCGGAGCACGGTTGACGGTAGTGGCCAAAAACAGACATTGTTGCGGGCCATCAAATGCGACAGGAATGCACCCCTGCTTGCATGTCGGCCTGTACGCCTGGCTTAGGATGCGAGGCTTGCGGCCATGCTGGCAACCGTGTGCAGCCGCCTCCTACCGACCCCCTGGGGAACGCATTTTTATAATGCGGCACTCCTCAGCACTCCCTGCGACATGCCGTCCTCAGACTCCCGAGAACCCCAGGCTGGAAAGCCTCGCTCCGCTCCGTCCAAGCCCATGCATTGGTTTCCCAAGGCCTTGCTATGGCTGGCGGGCATCGCCGTCGCCGGCGCGCTGGCCCTGATGCTGACCGTGGCCGTGGCCCTGGCCATGGCCTACCCCAACCTGCCCGACGTGTCCGAGCTGGCCGACTACCGGCCCAAGCTGCCGCTGCGCGTGTACTCCAGCGAAGGCGCCCTGCTGGGCGAGTTCGGCGAGGAGCGGCGCACGCTGACACCCATCCAGGACATCCCCAAAGTGATGACCGACGCGGTGCTGGCCATTGAAGACACCCGCTTTTTCGAGCACGGTGGCGTCGACTACAAAGGTATGGCGCGCGCCGCGCTGGCCAATCTGGGCCGCGTGAAAAGCCAGGGCGCATCGACCATCACCATGCAGGTGGCACGCAATGTCTATCTGTCTTCCGAGAAAACTTTTACACGCAAAATTTACGAAGTCTTACTGACTTTCAAGCTAGAGCATCTGCTGAGCAAAAACCAGATTCTCGAGATCTACATGAACCAGATTTATCTGGGAAATCGGGCCTATGGCTTTGCCGCCGCCTGTGAAGCCTATTTCGGCAAACCGCTCAAGGACATCACCGTCGCCGAAGCGGCCATGCTGGCCGGCCTGCCCAAGGCGCCCTCGGCCTACAACCCGATCAGCAACCCCAAGCGCGCCCGCTCGCGCCAGCTCTACATCATCGAGCGCATGGAGGAAAACGGCTTCATCACGGCGGCCCAGGCCACTGAAGCCAAGGCCGAGCCGCTGAAGATCCGCACAGGCTCCTTCAACACCCGGGTGCATGCCGAGTACGTGGCCGAAATGGCGCGCCAGCTGATCTTTGCCCAGTACGGCAACGAGGCCTACACGCGCGGCCTGAACGTCTACACCACCATCAATGCCGGCGAACAGGAAGCCGCCTACGCCGCGCTGCGCCGCGGCATCATGGACTACGAGCGCCGCCAGAAGTACCGCGGCCCCGAGAAGTTCGTGGCCCTGCCCGCCGACGCCGAGGACCGTGAAGACGCCATCGACGACACCCTGGCCAACCACCCCGACAACGGAGACGTGCTCGCCGCCGTGGTGCTGGATGCCAACCCGCGCAAGATCCTGGCGGCCCGTGCCGACGGCGAGCAGATCGAGATCACGGGCGAAGGCCTCAAGCCTGCCGAATCGGGCCTGAACCCCAAGGCACCGCCCAACATCAAGATCCGTCCCGGCGCCGTGATCCGGGTGGTCAAGACGCCCAAGAACACCTGGGAAATCACGCAGCTGCCCGAGGTGGAAGGCGCCTTCGTGGCCCTGGTTCCCCAGACGGGCGCCTTGCGCGCCCTGATCGGCGGCTTCGACTTCCAGAAGAACAAGTTCAATCATGTGACCCAGGCCTGGCGCCAGCCCGGCTCGGCCTTCAAGCCCTTCATCTACTCCGCGGCGCTGGAAAAGGGCTTCTCGCCCTCCACCATGATCAATGACGCGCCGCTGTTCTTCAGTGCGGGCGTGACTGGGGGGCAGCCCTGGGAGCCCAAGAACTACGACAGCCGCTACGACGGGCCGATGACCATGCGCACGGGCCTGAACAAGTCCAAGAACATGATCTCCATCCGGCTGCTGCAGGCCGTGGGACCCAAGCAGGGCCAGGAGTGGGTCACGCGCTTCGGCTTTGATGCCGCCAAGCACCCGGCCTACCTGACCATGGCTTTGGGCGCAGGTGCCGTCACGCCGCTGCAGCTGGCGGCCGGCTACTCCGTGTTCGCCAACGGCGGCCACCGCGTCAATCCCTGGCTGATTTCCCGCGTCACCGATCACAAGGGCCGCATCCTGTCCGAATTCACACCGCCCCCGGTGCAGGAACTGCCCCAGGCCATCGACGCGCGCAACGCCTTCATCATGGACAGCCTGCTGCAGGACGTGGCGCGCGTGGGCACGGCAGCGCGCGCGCAGTCCACGCTCAAGCGCCCCGACCTGTATGGCAAGACCGGCACGACCAACGATTCGGTGGATGCCTGGTTTGCGGGCTTCCAGCCCACGCTGGCCGCCGTATCCTGGATCGGCTACGACACGCCGCGCAACCTGGGCAGCCGCGAGACCGGCGGCGGCCTGAGCCTGCCGATCTGGATCAGCTTCATGCAGCACGCGCTCAAGGGCGTTCCCGTGGCCGAGATGCCCGTGCCGCCCGGCGTCGTGAACATGGGCGGCGAGTGGTACTACGAGGAAAACGCGCGCAACGGCGGCGTCAGCAGCCTGGGCATGGACAGTGCATCCACGGGCAGCGCCGCAGGCGCCACGCCCCCGCCCGCCACCGAGGAGCGCAACCGCATCCTCGACCTGTTCCGCAACTGAGGCGGTCGACCACGCAAGAAAGCCCGGCCATGCCGGGCTTTTCTTTTGGAGCCAGCCGAAAGCCGGGGTCTCAGCGCGCCGAGAACTGCAGCGCCAGGCCCGATTGCTCGGTGGCGTAGCGGCTCAGGTTGGCGAAGAACTCGCCCGCGCCCTTGGTATCGAGCCAGGCGCCCTGCGACGCGTCGTAGCGGTAGTGGAAGCCGCCGGCCTTGGCGGCCAGCCAGATCTCGTGCAGCGGCTTTTGCTGGTTGATCACGATCTGGCTGCGGTTGGCAAAGACCAGGGTCACCATGCCTCCCACGCGCTGGGCATCGAGGTCGGCATCGGTTTCATCGTTGATGCGATCGCAGTCTTGCTCCACCGCCAGCAGCAGTCGTTCGGCAAGGTCCAGAAATTCTTGGTCGGTCATTACAATTCGCTTATGTTGAAAGCCTCGCAAATTCTAGTCAGGTGCATTGCCCTTGGGGCCTGTGCGGCGTCCCTTGCGGCCTGTGGGCAGAAGGGGCCTCTGTTCCTGCCCAGCTCGCCAGCCGCCAGCCACCGCGCCACGCTGCCGCAGACCCTGGGCATCTCCAGCCCGGCCGAGCGGGCAACGCCCGCACCGGCGCCCACCACCTTGCCGACCGGCCCCTCCAATGCAGCCGTCGAGGAAAGCTCCACGCCCACGGGCGCCTCGGACTCCCGCAGGCCACAGGCCGACTGACGCGGCAGCCGCACTGCGGCTTGATGCACGTCAACCCCGCTGCATGGCATGGCGCTTAGAGTGACCGCATCTTGTCCCTCGACAACCCGCCATGCCCGTAGAGCTTTACCGAGACAAAAACCACGCCTGCCTGATGTTCACCGACCTCATCGAGGAAGATGGACAGGCCATCCAGGCCAACCAGTTCCTCATCGTCGATGATGACACGGGCGCCATCATCGATCCGGGCGGCAATCTCGCGTTCAACGAGCTGTTCATGGGCATGTCTCGGCATTTCGCGCCGCACAAGCTTTCCTATCTGATTGCCTCCCACGCCGATCCCGACATCATTGCCTCGCTGGATCGCTGGATGACCAGCACCAAGGCCCAGTTGGTGATCTCGCGCATCTGGGAGCGCTTTGCGCCCCACTTCACCAAGGTCGGCAAGACCGAGAACCGCGTGATCGGCGTGCCGGACGCCGGCGGCCGGCTGCCGCTGGGCCGCCATGAGCTGCACCTGCTGCCCGCCCACTTCCTGCATGCCGAGGGCAACTTCCACTTCTACGATCCCGTCAGCCGTATCCTGTTTACGGGCGACCTGGGCGTGTCCCTGATGAACGGCATCGAGGCACAGGTGCCGGTGACCGATCTGGTGCCGCACATCGCGCGCATGGAAGGCTTTCACCGCCGCTACATGGTCTCCAACAAGATCCTGCGGCTGTGGGTGCAGATGGCGCGCCAGCTGCCCATCGACATGATCGTGCCCCAGCACGGCGCACCCATCATGGGCGCCAAGGCGATTGCCGACCTGTTCAACTGGCTGGAAGGCCTGCAGTGCGGCATTGATCTGTTCGACCAGCGCAACTACCAGTTGCCCATGGCGGACATCGACCCCGTCACCCGCCAGTTGCGCCCTGCCCTGCGCGCCGTCGCGGGCTAGCTTCTGGCGCGCCGGCGGCGCAGTGCATGGGCCACACGCCAGCCCAGCAGCAGCGCAAGAATGGCGGCGTATACGCCGACCTCGGCGAAGTTGTTCTTGCCCGCGCGCATCCAGAAGAAATGCAGCAGGGCCAGCGGCGCCACCGCATAAATGCAGCGGTGCAGCCATTGCCAGCGCTTTGCGCCCATGGCCCGGAGCACACGGTGCGGCGATGTGGCGGCAAGCGCGGTCAGCAAGAGCAGGGCCGCAAAGCCCACGAGGATGAACGGGCGTTTGGGGATGTCGAGCACGATCTCGCCCCAGTCCAGCCCCATGTCGAACCACGCATAGCACAGCAGGTGCAGCACGGCGTAGAAGAACACATACAGGCCCAGCATGCGCCGAAAGCGCGCCAGCGCCGTCAGCCCCAGCGCCTGGCGCAGCGGTGTCACGGCCAGCACCACGCACAGAAAGCGCAGCGTCCAGTCCCCCGTGGAGCGCAGCAGGGCCTCGGCCGGATTGGCGCCAAGAGTGTTCAGGATGGCTCCGGCCAGCAGCCACGCAAACGGCAGCAGGCACACAAGAAACACCAGCGGCTTGGCCGCCCGGTGCAGCAAAAGGCGCTGTAACACCGTCATTGCATGGGCCGCATCAATAGAACTTCTTCAGATCCATGCCCGTGTAGAGCTGGCCGACCTGGGCTTCGTAGCCGTTGAACAGCAGCGTCTTGCGCTTCTTGGCGAACAGGCCATCCTCGCCAATGCGCCGCTCCGTGGCCTGGCTCCAGCGCGGGTGCGGCACGTCCGGATTCACATTGGAATAAAAGCCGTACTCGTTGCGCGCCGCCTTGTTCCAGGCCGTGCCCGGCTCCTTGTCAGTCAGGCGGATGGCAACGATGCTCTTGGCGCTCTTGAAGCCGTATTTCCACGGCACGACCAGCCGCACGGGCGCGCCATTCTGGTTGGGCAGCACTTCGCCATACATGCCGAAGGCCAGCAGCGTCAGCGGGTGCATGGCTTCATCAAGGCGCAGCCCCTCGGTGTAAGGCCAGTCCAGCACGCCGCTGCGCAGGCCCGGCATCTGCGCCTTGTCGGCCAGGGTCACGAATTCCACGTACTTGGCACTGCCCAGCGGCTGCACCTTGCGCAGCAGCTCGACCAGGGAATAGCCGACCCAGGGAATCACCATGGACCAGCCTTCCACGCAGCGCAGCCGGTAGATGCGCTCTTCCAGCGGTGCGAGCTTGAGCAGCGCATCCAGGTCCAGTGTCTGCGGCTGCTGGACCAGGCCTTCGATCTTCACCGTCCACGGCCGCGTCTTGAGCGTGTGGGCGTTCTTGGCAGGATCGTCCTTGTCCAGGCCGAATTCGTAGAAGTTGTTGTACTGCGACGCATCGGCATAGGCGGTGACGCGCTCCATGGAGTTCGCACCCGGCACCTGCGAAGGCACGGAAGCCAGCGCCGCCAGCTTGCCGGGGCGCTGCACGCCTGCCGCCCAGCCCGGCAAGGCGGCACCGGCCGAACCTGCGGCCAGGTACTGCAGCCAGGCCCGGCGCTGCAGGTAGCTCGCCCGGGGCGTGATTTCGCTGCCTTGCGGATGTTGGAAGCCGTTGTCGTGGGAGCGGATCAGCATGGGAATCTCCGAAAGTGCCTGCTGAGGCAGGGGTGCCGGGCGGCATGACGATTGGGAGCCTTGCAGGCCCGCGCAAGTTCCATGCTACGCCCCAGCCTCAACTGCCATGAAAAAGAGCCGGATACAAAAAGGGCTGCATGCGCGCCGGCGCATGCAGCCCTTTGTTCGGCGGCGGTCCGAATCAGCAGCGGATCACAGCTCGCCGTAGCTGTGCAGTCCCGACAGGAACATGTTCACGCCCAGGAAGGCGAAGGTGGTGATGGCCAGCCCGCCCAGCGCCCACCAGGCGGACACGGTGCCGCGCAGGCCCTTGACCAGGCGCATGTGCAGCCAGGCCGCGTAGTTGAGCCAGACGATCAGCGCCCAGGTTTCCTTGGGGTCCCAGCTCCAGTAACCGCCCCAGGCCTCGGCCGCCCACAGCGCGCCCAGCACGGTGGCGATGGTGAAGAAGGCAAAGCCCACGGCGATGGACTTGTACATCACATCGTCCAGCAGCTCGAAGCTGGGCAGCCGCTCGGCGATGCGCTTGCGCGCCAGCAGGATGCCGGCCACGATCAGCGCCGAGACGCCGAAGTACACCATCCAGTAGCTGCCGCCGTTGTCGGTCGCACCCTTGCGGAAAACGATGGGCTCGAAGCACAGCACCACGCCCAGCATCCACAGCGGGGCGAGCTTGTACCAGCGCGTCTCCGTGGCCTGCTGCTTGATGAGGTAGGCGAAGGAGACCATGGCAGCCAGCGCGAAGGTGCCGTAGCCGATGAAGTTGGCCGGCACATGCAGCTTCATCCACCAGCTCTTGAGCGCCGGCACCAGAGGCTGGATCTCGTGCGCCTCGCGCACCAGCGTGTACCACAGCAAAAAGCCCACGGCCGCGCTGACCACCAGCATCACGAAGCCACCCAGGGCGCGCGTGTCGTAGTGCTGTTCGTAGTACAGATAGAACAGCGCCGTCATCCAGCAGAACATGACGAACACTTCATAGAGGTTGCTGACCGGGATGTGCCCCACGTCAGGGCCGATCAGATAGCTCTCGTACCAGCGCACCATGGTGCCCACCAGCGCCAGCGTCACGGCCAGCCAGGCCAGGCGCGAGCCCAGCAGCGACAGCGCCGTGCCCTCGCCCCGCGCAAACATGCCGATCCAGTAGAAGACGGTGCTGATGAAGAACACCATGCTCATCCAGAGGATGGCCGACTGGCTGGACAGGAAGTACTTGAGGCCGAACACCGTGTCCGAGCGCGCCAGCTGCGCCCCCTCCGGCCCCTGGTACAGCGCAATGGCCAGCAGCGACAGCCCGGCCACCACCAGCATCAGCGCCCGCAGCGAGCGCCAGAACCAGCCCAGCCAGATGGCCGCGGGAATGGTGCCGACCAGGATGCACTTCTCGTAGACATCCATGTACTCGCCATAGCGCTGCAGCGCATAGAGCAGCCCCGCCGCCACGAGGGCCGCAAACACCCAGTCGAACCAGTTGCGGCGGGCGAAGAAGCCCTCGTTGAGCGTCAAAGTCGTCGTGGTGGCGGTGTTCATGCGGAACCTCCGGGGGGTTTCTTGTGGATGGGCTCGGCGCCTATCAGCTTGCCGGCCAGCATGGCGAATTCTCTATCACCATCGAGCGTTTTTCGATTGGTGGACAAGGCCATTTCGGCATGGCTTTGGCCATCGCGAGGCGTGAGCCAGATCCAGATGCGGCGGTCGCGCACGTACAGCATGCAGAACACGCCGATGATGAGAAACAGGCAGCCCAGATACACCACGTTCTTGCCCGGCGCACGCGCCACCTGGAACACGCTGGCCTGCACCTGCTTGAAGTCCTGCAGCATGAAGACCATGGGCACGGGGTAGAACTGCGCGTCGCTGAGCGAGAACACGGCCTGTGTCATGAAGGACTGCGTCTGCTCGCTGGGCTCCAGCGGTGCCTGGCCGGCCTGGGCCCGCACGATCTGGGCCATCTCGAACAGCACGCCATTGAGAATGCGCACCAGCACCTCGCCCGCGCGTTCACGCTCGGCCGCGGGCACATTGCTTTCCATGAAATCGGAGATGGCCTGCAGCCCGCCCAGCGGCTTGCCATCGGGACCCTTCTTGTCGGTCTGTCCCGCGAACAGCTCCAGCGCCTTGGTGGCCGACTGCGCCAGCGCACCGCTCAGCTCGGAGCGCGAGGAATCGATGGCCTTGGCCACATAGGCCCGGGCCGCCTGCTCGCGCAGTTTGGGATCCTGCAGCGCGCTGCGCAGGCGCAGGAAGGTGTCCATTTCGCTTTCGGGGTCGGCGGGAATGCGCAGATAGCGCATGGCGTCGGCCTGGTTGTCGCGCACGCCCAGCAGGAACACGCGCTGGCCGTCGCCCGTGTCCACGGGCAGCATGTAGTTCTGGAACTCGCGCGCCTGGCCCGCGGCATCGCGCAGCTTGTAGCGGATGCTGGGGCCGATGTTGCGCAGTTCCTTCTTGGTCACGGTCTTGTGGGCCGCGCCCAGGCGCTCGTCGATGGCCTGCTTCAGGTCCACCTTGCGCACATCGGTGGCGCTGCCACTGGCGCCGCCCGCACCGCCGAAGTTCTCGACGTTGATGGTGCGCAGCTCGGCAAACTCCAGCGTCAGCGCCTCGTCCTTGCCGTCGGCGAGCTTGCGCGTGAACTGGCTGGAGCCGCCAATCACGCCTTCGACATCGAAGGGCTTGGTCCCGGCCTCCAGCGGCACGGCATGCAGCTTCACCGACGAGCCGCCGTCATCAAAGCTGGACTGGTAGATCTCGATGCCGCGGTAGCTGGCCGGGTGGTTGACCTCGATGCGCTTTTCCAGCTTCTCGCCCGTGGCCTTGTCGTGGATGACGACCTCGCTGGCAAACAGCTTGGGCATGCCCGTGGAGTAGTACTCGACGATGAACTTCTTGAGCTCCACCGCAAAGGGCAGCTCCTGCAGCAGCACGCCATCGGACTGCGACAGGATGGCCGTGCCCGCCGTGCCGCCCTCGGTCACCAGCAGGTTGCCGCGGAAGGTGGGGTTGCGTTCGCTCAGCCGGTGCTGCTCGGACACCTCGGAGATCAGGCCACCGCCGGTATAAGGTGTTTTGCCTCCCAGCCACATCTGCGCACGCACGATAAGGTCACCGTCGAACAGCCCCCCCAGGCAGATCAGCACGATGGCGCCATGGGCGGCGATGTAGCCCAGCTTGTGGGCCGCGCCCGCCTTGGCCGCCAGCATCCAGCCCGTGCCGGGACCGGCCGCCGTGTCCCGCTGCTGCAGCCGCACCTTCCAGCCGCCCGACACCAGCTGCTGGCCCAGGCGCCTGGCGGCTTCCTCGGTGCTGCCGGGCACCACATTCTGCGCACGGTGGCCGAAGGCCTTGAGGCTTTGTTCGCGAACGTTTTCCTTGTAGCTGCGCAGATCGGCCAGGTACTTGGGCGCATGGCGTGCCACGCACAGCGAGGTGCTGATCACCAGAAAGGCCAGGATCAGCAGGAACCACCAGGCGCTGTAGACCGCATTGAGCTTGAGCGCAAGAAACAGCTGGGCCCAGAACGGTCCGAACTGGTTGACGTAGTTGCCCACCGGCTCATGCTGCTTGAGCACGGTGCCGATCACCGAGGCAATGCAGATGACCGTCAGCAGCGAGATCGCAAAGCGCATCGATGCCAGCAGCTCCAGCATCGCGCGCGCGGCCTGCGGGCGGGGAGAGGCAAGAGCGGCACCGGAAGAGTTGTCTGACATGAAGAGCGAAAAACCAAAACCCGAATGAAAAAAGCGGGACCATCTGCATTCATGCGATGGACCCGCCTGGCTTGGGGCGTCTATAGGGCAATAGGTTCCCGGTGATTACCCTGGGAACCGCATCGGTTCCGGGAGCACATCAACGCAGGCCAGCGATGTAGTCTGCCACGGCCTTGATTTCGCGATCGTTAAGCTTGGCAGCAACCTGCGTCATCTGAATGCTATTGCCGCGCTTGCCGTCACGGAAGGCCGTGAGCTGGGTGGTGGTGTAGTCGGCGTGCTGGCCGGCCAGACGCGGGTACTGGGCCGGGATGCCGGCGCCGTTGGGGCTGTGGCAGCCTGCGCAGGCGGCGATGTTGCGCTCCTGGATGCCACCACGGTAGATGCGCTCGCCCATGGCCACCAGGTCCTTGTCCTTGGCAAAGCCGTCCTTGGGCTTTTGCGCATGCAGCCAGGCGGCGATGTTCTTCATGTCAGGCTCGCTGAGCATGCTGGCAAAGCCCTTCATCACCGGGTCCTTGCGCTTGTCGTCCTTGAACTCCAGCAACTGCTTGACCAGGTACTCGGGATGCTGGCCGGCCAGCTTGGGCTGGATGGGCACCGTCGAATTGCCGTCGGCCGCATGGCATGCCGCGCAGACGGCGGTGTAGCTGGCCTCGCCCTTCGCCAGATCGGCCTTGGCCGCCTTCGGCTGAGCCGGGGCAGCAGGTGCCTCGCCAGCGGAGAAAGCGGGAAAGGCGGGGGCTGCAGCAAGAATGGCAGCCGTCAGCAAAGAGGCAAGCAACTTCATATCGAGGGCGTGGTTCTGTTGTTGAAAGCGCAAAATTCGGCGGATTCTACAATGGGGCCCCCTGTGATTGATATCGTCAGGAACCCTGCTTTCGCCCCTGCGCGCAGAGGAAGACACATTCCTTGATCGTGGTCACAAACTGGCCACGGATCCGGTGCGGAACATGTGTTTTTCGCAACCCAGCATATCGATCTGTGCCAGCGCGGCAATAAGGGCTCTACCCATGTGGCGCGCAATACCACACCCCTTCTTTCCCGGATTCCAGGTCCCTCGCCCGCCTCAGCCCGCGCCGAAGCGGCTTTCGGCCTGCCTGCGGAATTCCGAGGGCGTCATCCCCTTGATTTCAAGGAAGCGCCGGTTGAAGTTGGCCAGATTGCTGAAGCCGACCTGAAAACAGATATCGGCGATGAAGCAATCGGTCTGCATGAGCAGATGGCAGGCACTGTTGATGCGCACGCGGCTGACAAAGTCGGTGAAGCTGTTGCCTGTGGCACGGCGAAAGAAACGGCTGAAGCGGCTTTCGCTCATGCCCAGTTCGGCCGCCACGTCCGCCAGGCTCAGCGGCTCGTTCACGCGCGCCATGATGCGGTTGACCACCTCGTTGATCTGGTCCACCTGGGCCTCGGCCTGCACGCCCTGCATCTGCACGGCCGACAGCAGCCGGTAGTCGGTGCATTCGGAAAGATCGGACAGCAGATCACAAAAGGCCGTGAAGCGGCGCATGCCGCGCGCACCCCGGACCGCCTCCCAGTGCACGCGCGCTGCCTCGGCCATGCCGAAGAACTCGATGCCGTGGCGCGCGCGGTCCAGCAGCTGCAGCACCTCGCGCATCTCGGGGATCTGCTCGGCCGCACGGGCAATGGGATCGTGGTTGAACAGGATGACGAGATCGCGTTCGGGCGCGCCGGCCTCGGGCACGTCGAACGATATCCAGTTGTGCGGCAGGCGCGGCCCGCACAGCACGAGGTGGCCCGGCTCGAACGGCCCTATCCAGTCACCCACGAAGGCACGGCCCGAGGTGTGGGTGATGAGATGCAGCTCGTACTCGTCATGGAAATGCCAGCGCACCAGCGGACTCGGGAAACCATGCGCCAGGCAGCGCACCAGGCCACTGCCCTCCACGTCTTCATAGCCGAGGGCGGGCGTGCGGACAAAGTCGCGCTCCAGTTCGGGATGGCGCTGGCGCGGCGGGCGGCGGCGTGTGCTGGGCATGGCAGTCGGTCAATCAGGGACGATGAGACGGGCACAGGGCGCACGGTAACACCGGCGGCCGCTACGCCCTGTGGTGCTGCTGCGCCTGCGCAGCATCCAGGCCCGCAAGCGCGGCATCCAGCTCCGCACGCCAGGGCGGCTGGGCGCCGGCGCGCGTGCAGTTGAGCGCGGCTGCCGTGGCCGCAAAGCGCAGCACCTCGCGCCACGCGGCATCTGGCAGGGACTGCAACTGCTGCGCCTGCTTCACGCCGCGCTCGAGCAACGCCACGGACAGTGCCGCGCCAAAGGTGTCGCCCGCGCCGATGGTGTCCGCCAGCGGCACTGCAGGCGGGCGCACCGACAGCGGAGCGCGGCCTGCGCGCAGCAAGGTGGCGCCCTCGGCCCCCTGCGTGAGCACCACGGCCCTGGGCCCGCGCGACAGCCAGCTCCCGGCAGCCTCCAGCACCGGCTGACCGGGCGCGATGAAGGCCGCATCCTCGTCGCTGAGCTTGACCAGGTCGGCCAGGGCCAGCCAGTCCCGGCAGTCGCGCCGGAAGGCCTGCGCATCGCGGATCAGCGTAGGGCGCACATTGGGGTCGAAGACGATGAGGCGCCGACCGCGCTGCGCGGCCACCAGATCCAGGATGCGCGGCCCCGCCGGCGCATGCAGCAGCGCGATGGAGCCGAACTGCAGGATGCGGCATTCGTCCGGCAACTTCGGCAGCTCGGCAGGCGCCCACAGCGTGTCGGCCGTGCCCTGCATGTAGAAGGCATAGCGGTTGGTGTGTTCGCCGCGCTCCACAAAGGCCAGCGTGCTGGGCGCGCTGCAGCGCTGCACCAGGCGCATGTCCACGCCGTTGCGCTGCAGGTGCGCGAACAGGCGCTCGCCAAAGAGGTCCTCCGAGAGCTGCGAGACAAGGCCCGTGGCCTGCCCCAGCCGCGCCGCCGCGATGGCGCCATTGGCGGGCGCCCCGCCCTCATGGCCCTGGAAGGCCAGGCCACCCGTGGCGGTGAAATCGATCAGGGCCTCGCCCACGATGGCTATGCGCATGTCAGCTCCGCCTTGTGCATGTTTCGGTTCTGTCCACAAATGCCCGTACCCGCTCCGAGGCCCGGCGCACCGACTCCACCAGCTGCGGATGGCCTGCCACCTCGCCCCACAGCAGCGGCTCGGCGCACAGCGAGGCCACGGGATCGGGCGCCGCGCAGATGGCATGCGCCACCGCCGGGTCCATGGCCTGGTCCTGGTACGCATAGGGCAGTGTGCCCCGGTGCCAGCGCTGCAGGAAGGCCAGGAACAGCGCTGGCAGCATGGCCGCGGCATCGATGGCGGCGTTGTCCTCCAGCCGCTCGCGCAGCGTGGGCGCGATGAAGCCGGGGATCTTGGCAAACCCATCGGCCGCCACGCGCTGGTTGGTGTCGCGCAGGGCCGCATTGCCAAAGCGCTCCAGCACCGTGTCACGGTAGGCCGGCAGGTCCAGCGGGCTGGGCCGGCCCGGTGCGCAAAGGCAGGCGATCACATCCCGGGTCACGTAGTCCCAGGCCATCTGGCGTATCGCGGGCACGGCGCAGCCTTCGTGGATATGCTCCAGGCCCGCCAGCGTCCCGGCCCAGGCGATGCAGCTGTGGCTGGCGTTGAGGATGCGGATCTTGGCCTCTTCGTAAGGCGCCACTGAGGGCACCAGCTCCACGCCCACCGTCTGCCAGGCGGGGCGCCCGGCAATGAAGCGGTCCTCGATCACCCATTGCGTGAAGCGCTCGGCCATCACCGCGGCCTCGTCGTCGCGGCCGGTGGCGGCCAGCACGCGCGCGCGCAGCTCCGGTGGCGGGCGGGGAGTGATGCGATCGACCATGGCGTTGGGGCAGCTGGTATGCCGCTGTGCCCAGTCGGCCAGCCCATGCAGCTGTGCCTGGCGCATGAAGGCCAGCAGGCCGGCGCGCAGGCGGTCGCCGTTGTGGCGCAGGTTGTCGCAGCTCAGCAGCGTGACGGGGCCGGCATCGGTGGCGCGGCGCGCCTGCAGGATGGCGCAGAGCACGCCATAGAGGGTGGTCCCCGCCTCGCCCCGGCGTGCGCGCTCCAGGTCCTGCGCCAGATCGGGATGCGCGGCGTCGAGCGCTCCCTGACCATCCAGGCAGTAACCGGCCTCGGTGACCGTGAAGGAGATGATGCGGGTGGCCGGCCAGGCGCCCCGCTGCACGACGGCGGCCAGCCCGGGCGCGTACGGAATCACCTCGCTCAAGGCATCCATCCACTGGTAGTGCACCGTGCCGTTGGGTGCAATCGTCTCCAGCGTGTAGGCACCGCCTTGTCGCACCAGGGCGTCCAGCGTCTGCGCCATGTCAGGGCGCAGGTTGGCGCCCACCAGCGCCCACTGCGTGTCGCCCGCATCCATCAATCGCTGCTGGTAGGCAGCCTGGTGCGCGCGATGGAAAGAGCCCAGCCCCAGGTGCAGCACCGTGGGGCGGGAAAGGGATGGGGCAGTCGCGTTCATGGTGTCCCGGACAAAGGGATGGGAAGAGACGGAAAGAAGAAGGCAGGGCTCGGCCGCCAGGCTCAGCAGGCCGCCAGCGCACGGCCATCGCGGTCGAACAGATGGAGCATGCAGCCCGGGTCGAGGGACACCCTCACCCCATCGCCCACGGCCAGCGGCATGCGCTCGGTCTGGCGTGCCACCAGCGGCACGCCGGCCACATCCACATGGACCAGCGTGTCGGCACCCAAGGCTTCGATCAGGTCCACGCGCCCCTGGACGCCAGCCCCATCACCGGGACCTGCATCTGCCCGGGACAGGCGCAGCGCCTCGGGGCGTATGCCCAGCGTGCCGTCCCGCGGCAAGCGCCCCTGCGTGCTGGCCGACAGGCCCGGCACGGCATGGGCCGCCAGCAGGTTCATCGGCGGCATGCCGATGAACTGCGCGACAAAGCGGTTGGCCGGGCGGTCATAGAGTTCCAGAGGAGAGCCCACCTGCTCTATGGCGCCGTCGCGCATCACCACCACGCGGTCGGCCAGGGTCATGGCCTCCACCTGGTCGTGCGTCACATAGATGGTGGTGGCGCCCAATGCACGGTGCAGCTTGAGGATTTCCACGCGCGTGTTGCCGCGCAGCGCCGCATCCAGATTGGACAGCGGCTCGTCGAACAGGAAGACCTTGGGCTCGCGCACGATGGCGCGTCCGATGGCCACGCGCTGGCGCTGCCCGCCCGACAGCTCGCCCGGGCGGCGCTCCAGGCAGGCCGTGAGATTGAGCGTTTCTGCCGCCCGGCCGACCTTGCGCAATATCTCCTTGCGCGGCACGCCCGCCAGGCGCAGCGCAAAGGACATGTTGTCGTACACGCTCATGTGCGGGTACAGCGCATAGCTCTGGAACACCATGGCCAGATCGCGCCGGCCCGAGGGCGCGTGCGTGATGTCGCGCCCATCGAGCAGCAGATGGCCCGCGCTGACGGACTCCAGCCCCGCGATCAGGCGCAGCAGCGTGGATTTTCCGCAGCCCGAGGGGCCGACGAAGACGATGAACTCGCCGCGCTCGATGGCGAGGTCCACGCCACGGATGATGTGCGCCTCGCCAAAGCTCTTGCGCATGTCTTGCAGTTGCAGATAGGCCATGGTTTTCTTGGTTTGAAGAGCGGCTACTTGACGGCGCCGAAGGTCATGCCCTGCACCAGTTGCTTCTGGCTGAACCAGCCGAACACCACGATGGGCGCGATGGCCAAAAGCGAGGCGGCCGAAAGACGGGCCCAGAACAGCCCCTCGGGGCTGGAGTAGGAGGCGATCAGCGTGGCCAGCGTGCCGGCGCGCGCGCTGCTGAGGTTGAGCGACCAGAAGGCCTCGTTCCAGCTCAGCACCAGACACAGCAGGCCCGTGGAGGCAATGCCGCCCAGCGCCAGCGGCAGCACCACATGGCGGAACTCGGCCCACAGGCCGGCGCCATCCATGCGCGCGGCTTCGAGGATCTCGTGCGGGATGTCCTTGAACGCGCTGTAGAGCATCCACACCATGATGGGCAGGTTGGACAGCGTGAAGACCACGGTCAGCACCGTGAGCGTGTCCAGCAGGCCGGCGCCCTGGGCCAGCACGTAGATGGGCAGCAATGCGCCCACGGCGGGCATCATCTTGGTGGACAGCATCCACATCAGCACATCGCGTGTGCGCCGCGTGCGAAAGAAGGCCATCGAGTAGGCGGCGGGCACGGCGATGGCCAGGCCCGCCAGGGTGGACCCCAGGCTGGTGACCAAGGAGTTGCGCGCGTGCAGCAGGTAGTTGCTGCGCTGCTGCACCTCGCCGAAGTTGGCCAGCGTGGGCTCGAACACGAACAGCGGCGGCACGGCAATGGCCTGCAGCTCGGTCTTGAACGCGGTCAGGAACAGCCAGCCCAGCGGAAAGAACAGCAGCAGCGCCAGCGCCCAGGCCGCGGCGGCACGCAAGGCGGTGGAAAGTGAAGGGGCCGTCATGCGCTCAGTCCAGGCTCTTGCCGACGATGCGGATCAGGAAGACGGCAACGATGTTGGCCAGCACCACGGCGAACAATGCCCCCGCAGAGGCCACGCCCACGTCGAAATGCATCAGCGACTGCTTGTAGATGAGATAGGTGAGGTTGGTGCTCTCGTTGCCCGGGCCGCCCGCCGTGGTGATGGCGATCTCCGCAAACACGCCCAGCAGGAAGATCATCTCGATCATCACCACCACCGCCATCGGGCGGGCCAGATGGGGCAGCGTGAGGTGGTGGAAACGTTGCAGGGCATTGGCGCCGTCCATGCGCGCCGCCTCCATCTGCTCGCGGTCCAGCGACTGCAGCGAGGTGATGAAGATCAGGCAGGCAAAAGGCAGCCACTGCCAGGACACCATGATGACCACGGACAGCAGCGGCACCTCGGTCAGCCAGTCCACAGGCTCCAGGCCCAGCGCCCTGCACAGGCTGGCCAGCACGCCGTAGATGGGATTCATCATCATGTGCTTCCACAGCAGCGCGTTGACGGCGGGCATCACGAAGAAGGGCGAGATCAGCAGCACGCGCACCATGCCGCGGCCCGGAAATGGCTCGTTGACCAGCAGCGCCAGCAGCACGCCCAGCACCACGGTGATCGACACCACGCTGGCCAGGAACACCAGGGTCTGGCGCACGGCGGGCATGAAGTCCGGGTCGGTGACGAAGAACTCGTAGTTGCGCAGGCCCACGAAGGGGTGGCCGCCCGGCTGCATGAGGTTGTAGTCGACGAACGAGAAATACACCGTCATCAGCAGCGGCACCAGCATCCAGCACAGCAGCACGGCCACGGCGGGAGCCATGAGCGCGCGGGGCAGCAGGCGCGTCATGGGCGCGGGGCTTGGTCGAAGCATCGAGGCAGCCATCACTTGTAGTAGCCGCTTTTCCTCATCTCGCGGTCCGCCAGGGTCTGCGAGGTCTTGAGCGCCTGCTCCACCGTGGCTTTGCCCGACAGCGCCGCACTGACTTGCTGCCCCACGGCAATGCCTATGGCCTGGAACTCGGGGATGGCCACGTACTGCACGCCGATGTAGGGTGAGCGCGGCTCGGTCGCATCGCTCAGGCTCACGCTGTCGATGGCGCTTTTCTCGGCGCCGGCAAAGTCCGCGACCTTCTGGAACTCGGCGCTCGCATAGGTGGACTGCCGCGTGCCCGTGGGAACGGCGCGCCAGCCATGCTCGCGCGCCACCAGCTGCACATACTCCTTGGAAGTGGCCCATTTGATGAAGGCCTGGGCCGCATCCACCTTCCTGGAGCTGGCGGGAATGGCCAGGTTCCAGGTCCACAGCCACGTCGCCCCCTTGGGCGTGGAAGCCACGGGAGCGGCCGCATACGCCACCTTGCCGGCCACCTTGGACTGCCGTGGATCGCCCACGAACGAGGCCGCAATGCTGGCATCGACCCAGGCCGCGCACTTGCCCTCGTTGAACAGCGCCAGGTTCTCGTTGAAGCTGTTGGCCGATGCGCCGGGCGGCCCGTAGGCCTTCAGCAGCTCCACATAGAAACCCACCGCCTTCTTCCAGGCCGGTGTGTCCAGCTGCGGCTTCCATTGCATGTCGAACCACTGGCCACCGTGGGTGTTGACCATGGTGGTGACCAGGGCCATGTTGTCACCCCAGCCCGGCTTGCCGCGCAGGCAGATGCCGTAGACGCCAGCCTTGGGATCATGGGCCTTGGCGGCAAATTCCAGCACCTGCTCCCAGCTCGGCTGCGCGGGCATGGTGAAACCCGCCTTTTCGGCCAGATCACGGCGGTACATGAGCATCGATGCCTCGCCATAGAACGGCAGGGCGTGGAGCCTGCCTTCGTGCGACAGGCCCTTGCGGATGGAAGGCAGCAAGTCGTCTGCGTCATAGGCGGCATCGGTGGCAATCGGCAGCAGCCAGCCATTCCTCGACCAGATCGGCACCTCGTACAGGCCCACCGTCATCACGTCGAACTGGCCGCCCTTGGTGGCGATGTCGGTGGTCACGCGCTGGCGCAGCATGCCCTCTTCCAGCGTGACCCATTTGAGCGTGATGCCGGGATGGGCCTGCTCGAAGCGGGCAGAGAGTTTCTGCATCTCGATCATGTGGCCGTTGTTCACGGTCGCAATCACGAGTTCGGTGTCGGCCTGTGCGCCGGCGGCCGATGCGGCCACCGCCAGCGCCGCGCCCGCCCTGAGCAAGCTGTGCATGTCTGTCTCCTTCGCAATGAATGCTGTGGTCTTCGCGGTCCATCCCTGCCGCTGGTGACCGATTGTGGGGACAGGCCTGCGGGTGCATTGGTACGGGCAGCCCGGCCGCCGATACTTCTATGCACATGCCTGGCTAGAGATATCCCTGATCTGCGCAACACACTATCTGCGAGCAGCGGTCTGGCGGGAGCCGCTCCTAGAATGCTGGCCATGACTTCCAGCGAGCAGACCATGGCCATGCAGATCGCCCCGGTTCCTCCCAGCGCCCTGGGCGAATCGCCCTTCTGGCACCCCGCTGATCGCCGGCTCTACTGGTGCGATATCCAGGGCCTGCGCATCCATGCCTGGGACCCGGCCAGCGGCCAGCAGCAAAGCTGGGCCACGCCCAGCGAGCCCGGCTGCTGCGCGCCCACGGACCAGGGCCGCATCGTCATCGGCCTGCGAGACGGCTTCGGCCTGCTGGAGCCGGCCACCGGCCACATCACCATGCTGGCCGGCCTGGACCACGATCCACGCCAGTTCCGCCTCAACGACGGCCGCTGCGACCGAGCCGGCCGCTTCTGGGCGGGCTCCCTGTTCGCGCCCAAGACCGCGCCCGAGGCGGCACTGTGGTGCCTGCGCGCGGTGGACAACGGCGGCTACGCGGTCCAGCGCATGGCAGGCGACTGCACCACGGCCAACGGGCTGGCCTTCAGCCCCGACGACGCATGGCTGTACTGGGCCGACACGCCCGCACACCGCATAGACCGCTTTGCCTTCGACCTGGACACCGGCACGCTGGGCGCCCGCGCACTGTGGAAGGCCTTCGCGCCCCGCACGCAAGGGCGCCTGTACGGCGGCCGGCCCGATGGTGCCTGCGTCGACACCCGGGGCCACTACTGGGTGGCCATGTACGAAGGCGGCTGCGTGCTGCGGCTGGACCCGCAGGGCGAAGTCGTGCAGCGCATCGAGACGCCCGTGCGCTGCCCCACCATGGTCTGCCTGGGCGGAGAAGACCTGCGCACGCTCTACATCACCTCCGCCGCGCACGGCCGCCCCGAGGAAGAACGCCGGGCCGCCGTGCCTGCCGGGGCGCTGATGCATTGCCGCGTCGAGGTGCCAGGGCTGCCGGTCAACTGCTTCCGGGAGGCGTAGAGCGGGGCCAGGCCCTCAGGCCATCAGGCCCGCAGCCGCTGCAGCAGGCCGGCGGTGGAGGCGTCCAGCCCCGCCATGTCGCCATTGCCCAGGCGCAGCTGAAGGTCACGCGCCAGCAGCTTGCCCAGCTCCACCCCCCATTGGTCGAAGCTGTTGATGCCCCACAGCGCGCCGGCCACGAACACGCGGTGCTCCTGCAGCGCAACCAGCGCGCCCAGCGCCGCAGGCGTGAGCGCGTCCAGCAGCAGGAAGCTGCTGGGACGGTTGCCGGGGAAATGGCGGTGCCCGTCGTCGCTGGCGCGCCCCTGCATCAGGGCCTGGGCCTGGGCCAGCGCGTTGGCCAGCAACTGTTCCTGGTGGCCTGGCAAGGTGTGCGAAGCCTGCTTCACCGCAATGATCTCCAGCGGCACGATGTCGCTGCCCTGGTGCAGCATCTGGAAGAAGGCATGCTGCCCATCCGTGCCGGGCTCACCCCAGAGCACGGGTGCCGAGCCCAGCGCCAGCGGCCGGCCCTGCCGGTCCACGCGCTTGCCGTTGCTCTCCATCTCCAGTTGCTGCAGATAGGCCGGCAGGCGCCGCAGGCCTGCGTGGTAGGGCGCGATGCAGCGGCTGCCAAAGCCCAGCAGATTGCGGTACCAGACGTCGAGCAGGCCCAGGCGCACGGGCAGATTGGCCTGCAGCGGCGACGTGCGGAAATGCATGTCCATGGCGTGCGCACCGGCCAGCATGGCGCGAAACGCGGCAGCGCCTACGGCAACGGCCACCGGCAGTCCGATGGACGACCACAGCGAATAGCGCCCGCCCACCCAGTCCCAGAAGCCGAAGGTGGTGGTGATGCCCATCTGCGCCGCCGCAGCGGCATGGGTGGTCAGCGCGACGAAATGGCGGGACACCTCGCTGCCGCCGTTTGCGTGGAACCAGTCGAGTGCGCTGCGCGCATTGGTCAGCGTCTCCTGCGTGTTGAACACCTTGGAGGCCACGATGAACAGCGTGCTGCGCGGCTGCAGGCCCACGAGCACGGCCTGCAGCGCGTGGCCATCCACGTTCGAGACGAAGTGCATGCGCCGGCGCGCATCGCCCAGGCCTTGCAGCGCCTGGACCGCCATCTGCGGCCCCAGACCCGATCCGCCTATGCCCATGCACACCACGTCGGTGATATCCGCATCCGCACGCACGCGCTCGGCATAGGCCAGCATGGCATCCAGCGTCTCGTGCACCTGGGCCAGCGCCCAGGCCAGACCCGGCGGCGCATTGCCGGGCGGATGGCGCAGCAGCGTGTGCAGCGCCGCACGCCCCTCGGTGGAGTTGACGGCCTCGCCCGCGAACATGGCGTCGCGCTGGCGCTCCACCTCGCAATCGCGGGCCAGCTGCAGCAGCAGGTCTTCGGCCTGCGCGTCCCACAGATTCTTGGACAGGTCCGCAAAGCAGTGCGGAGCCTCCTGGCTGAAGCGCGCGAACCGGGCGGGGTCAGAGGCGAAGGCACCGCGCAGGTCGAAATCGGGCATCACGGCCCGGGCGTGGTTTTGCAAAAGAGGCCAGGCGAGGGCGTGATCGCAACGGATAAGCATGGGGTTCACCGACAGGGCTGCTTGCAGAGAAGTAATCAAATTACAACAATCATCATCTGAAGCTTCAATCAAATGACGTGGTGCCTCTATAATTTATTCGATTTCCTCAAAAATTGGTAACTAAGTTACCAAAATATTCACCTCGGGAGGCAACATGGGTTTCGATCTGGTCTTGTTTGGCGGCACGGGCGATCTGGCATGGCGCAAGCTCATGCCGGCGCTGTTCCAGGCGTTTCGCCACGGCACCCTGCCCGAGGGCGGCCGCATCCTGTGCGTGGCCCGCGATGACCTGAGCGACGACCAGTACCGCGCCCTCATCCAGTCGCGCTTTGACGGCGTCGAGCTGTCCAAGCGCCCCAGCCCCGAGGAATTCGCCCGCTTCGCAGACCTGCTGCACTACCTGCGCATGGACCTGTCGCAGCCCGCCGACTACGGGAAGCTGGCACAGGCGCTGGCCGCGCGCGACGCAGAAACGGTGGTGATGTACGTGGCCACCGCCCCCAGCCTGTTCACCACGGTCTGCGAGCAGATCGCCGCCGTGGGCCTGAACGGCCCGCGCACCCGCGTGGTGCTGGAAAAGCCGCTGGGCCACGACCTGGCCTCCAACCAGGCCATCAATGCCACGCTGCGCAAGGTGCTGCGCGAAGAGCAGGTGTTCCGCATAGACCACTACCTGGGCAAGCCCTCTGTGCAGAACCTTCTGGCGCTGCGCTTTGGCAATGCGCTGTTCGAGCCGCTGTGGCGGCGCGAGACCATTGCCAACATCCAGATCACCATCGCCGAGGAACTGGGCGTGGAAAGCCGGGGCGCGTTCTACGAACAGACCGGCGCGCTGCGCGACATGGTGCAAAACCATGCGCTGCAGCTGCTGTGCGCCATCGGCATGGAGCCGCCGATCAACGCATCGGCCCATGCCATCCGCGACGAAAAGCTCAAGGTGCTGCAGTCGCTCAGGCCCTGGACGCCGGAAACCCTGAGCCAGCACGTGGTGCGCGGCCAGTACCTGGCCGGCGCCAGCCAGGGCCAGCCCGTATCCGCCTACCAGCAGGAAAAAGGCGTGGCGGCGGGCAGCCAGACCGAGACCTTCGTCGCCCTGCGCACCGAGATCTGCAACTGGCGCTGGGCCGGCGTGCCCTTCTACATCCGCACCGGCAAGCGGCTGGCAGGAAGGGACGCGCGCATCGTCGTGAACTTCCGGCCCGTGCCCCACCCGATCTTCCGCTCGCCCCTGTCCGAAGCCAATCGCCTGGTGATCAATCTGCAGCCCAAGGACGGGCTGGAGCTGCACCTGCTGGCACAGGGCGCCACCCAGCAGCAGGCCGAGCCTTCGCTGGCCCCCGTGCACCTGAACCTGGACTTCGACCAGCGCTTCGGTGCCAAGCGCGTGGGCGCCTACGAGCGCCTGCTGCTGGACGTGATCGCCGGCAGGCTGAACCTCTTTGTGCGCAGCGACGAGCAGGAGCAGGCCTGGCGCTGGGTGGAACCCATCCTCCAGCACTGGCGCAGCGACACCTCGGGGCCGCGCGGCTATGCGGCGGGCAGCTGGGGGCCCAGCGCAGCCAGCGCCATGATTGCGAGGGATGGTTTTTGCTGGAGCGAAGAGGTTTAGGCTCCCCCTGAGGCGCTTCGCGCCTTCCCCCTCCCTGCCCGCTTCGCGGGGGAGGGGGACGACAGCTTCGCGGCGGGGCGGCCCTTGCTCGCTGTCTCCGACTTTGGAGTGCGCCAGTTTCGTGCGCCACTCTTTGTCAGCACCGTTGCCTATAGCCCGCTGGGCGCGCCGGTTCCATGGGGGAACCTACAATGAGGCCCCGAGAGACTGACCACACCATGAATCCTGCTGCGCCGGCTGGCGATGCCGCCCCCACTTCCTCCCTGATCGATCCCAAGCTGGCCATGGGCTGGATGCACACGGCGCGCTTTTTGACGACGGCTGCGCAGTTGCACCATCTTCCCAAGGTCGATGTGCCCGAGATCGCGTTCGTGGGCCGCTCCAACGCCGGCAAGTCCACCTGCATCAACACGCTGACGCAGCAAAAGCAGCTGGCCTTCGCCTCCAAGAAGCCTGGCCGCACGCAGCACATCAACCTGTTTTCCCTGGGCAAGCAGGGCGTGACCGACGCCGTGCTGGCCGACCTGCCCGGCTACGGCTATGCCGCCGTCTCGCGCACGGACAAGCAGCGCTGGCAGCGCGTGATGCTGAACTATCTGGTCAGCCGCGAGAGCCTGTCGGCCATCGTGCTGCTGTGCGATCCGCGCCTGGGCCTGACGGAGCTGGACGAAGCCCTGCTCGACGCCATGCGCCCGCGCGTGCAGGAAGGCCTGAAATTCCTCGTGCTGCTGACCAAGGCCGACAAGCTCACGCGCGCCGAGCAGGCCAAGGTACTGTCCATCACGCGGCTCAACGCCGGTGGTGGCGAAGTGCGCATGTTCTCCGCGCTCAAGAAGCAGGGCGTGGACGAGGTGGCCCAGCTGCTGTGGCACTGGAGCCATCCCGAAGGCCTGAATCCGCCGGCGGCCACGGACGGGCCCTCCGACGTCGCGAACGTCACGAACGTCGCAACTGCGACGCCCGCCGCGACCGACAGCCCCCAAGATTAGCGCCTGGAGGCGCTCGTGTAGCCAGCGCCCCGCAAGGAGCGCAACATGGTGACCACCTGCATTCGCGAGCTGCCTCACGGCATCCATCTGCACTGCCGCGTCAGCGGCGAACCCGGCCAGCCACTGCTGCTGTTCCTGCACGGCTTTCCTGAAGGCAGCTTCATCTGGGAAGGCATGCTGGAGCAGTTCGGCACGCAATGGCGTTGCGTCGCCCCCGATCTGCGGGGCTTTGGCCGTTCCAGCCAGCCGGCCGGTGTGGAGCAGTACAAGGCCAAGCACCTGCTGCAGGATCTGGCGGCGCTGATCGCCATCGAAAGCCCTGGCGCACCCGCAGCCTGCGTGATCGCCCACGACTGGGGCGGTGCCCTGGCCTGGGGTCTGGCCAACCGCCATCCCGGGCTGATGCAGCGGCTGATGATCCTCAACGCCCCGCATCCGGGCGCCTTTCTGCGCGAACTGCTGCACAATCCCGTGCAGCAGGCCGCAAGCCAGTACATGCATTTTCTGCGCCGACCTGATGCGCCCACCCTGCTGGCCGCGAACGACTGGCAGCGCATGCTGGGCTTTTTCCGCACGCCGCAGGGCGAGTTGCCCGGATGGCTCACGCCGCAGTTGCAGCAGCGCTACCGCGAGCACTGGGACCTGGGCGTGCAAGGCTCCTGCCACTACTATGGCGCCAGTCCCCTGGTGCCGCCCCGGCCCGAAGATCCGGCCTCAGCCGACGCACTGCGCAACCTGAGGCTGCCGCCCGAGATGCTGGACATCGGCGTGCCCACGCATGTGCTCTGGGGCGACAGCGACCCGGCGCTGCAGCCCGCCCTGGTCGAAGGCCTGGAGCCGTGGGTGCCGCGCCTGACGGTGCAGCACCTGGCCGGCACCTCGCACTGGGTCGTGCACGAGCAGCCCGATGCGGTGCGGCAAGCGCTGGAGCAGTTCCTGTCCCGCCCCCTTCAGTAGACCGAAGACTCGCCTTCGGGCCGGGTCTTGAAGCGCCTGTGCACCCAGTAGTACTGGTCGGGCATGGTGCGGATGGCCGCCTCCAGCTCACGGTTCATGCGGGCCGTATCGGCCTCGACATCGTCGGTGGGGAAATCCGTCCAGGCCGGCGTGATCTCGGCCACATAGCCCGTGGGCGTCATGCGCGTGTACATGCCCAGCACCTTGGCCCGGCCCAGGCGCGCGAAGCGCGACAGCGAGGGAATGGTGGCCGCGTTCACGCCGAAGAAAGGCACGAAGACCGAGTCGTTGCGACCGAAGTCCATGTCGGGCAAAAGGTACAGCAAACCGCCCTTGCGCAGGCTGGAGATGATGGGCTTGACCCCGTCGGCGCGGTTGAGCATGCGCACGTCGCCAAAGCGCTGGCGCCCCGACATGAACCACTCATCGACCGCCGGGTCCGGATGGGTGGAGAAGATCGAGGTGAAGGGCCGGGTGGTGTGCAGCGGCAAGGCCAGCCCGCCCGCGTCCATGCTGTAGAAATGCGGCGCGAACAGGATGGTCGGGGTGTCGCCATCGAGCTCATGCACGGCACCCTGCAGCTTCACGCGCTCGGCCACCACCTCGCGCGGCGCCGCCCACAGCCAGCTGCGGTCCAGCCAGGTCTGGCAAAAGACGATGAAGTTGCGGCGCGCCAGATCCACGCGCTGCGCCTCGGTCAGCTCGGGAAAGCACATCGCCAGATTGCGCAGCGCCACCTTGCGGCGCGGCGCGGCCAGCACGAACAGCAGCCGCCCCAGAAACGCACCCAGCCCCCGCAGCCACGGCAGCGGCATCCACGCCAGCGACCGCATCAGCCACACGCCGATGCGCCCGCTCATGCACCCACCTCGCCGGCAGCTGCTTCACGGCGCGGCTGCTTGTAGCGCGCATAGCCCCACAGGTACTGCTGCGGGCATTGGCGGATGGTGTGTTCCATCGCCTCGTTGATCTGCTGCACCGCAGCTTCCAGATTCTCGGACAAGGGCACGGGCAACTCCTCAAGATACAGCGCATAGCCCCGCCCCCAGGACAAGCGCTCACAACGGGCCACGATCACCGCGGCCCCCGTCTGCAACGCCAGGCGCGCCGCCAGCGTCATCGTATAGGCATCACGGCCGAAGAACGGCAACCAGACGCCCTGCCCCTCGGGCGGAACCTGGTCGGGCAGCAGCCCCACGGCCATGCCCTTGCGCAACGCCTTGATCATCTGGCGCACGCCAGCCAGCGTGGTCGGCACGGCCTGCACGCCGGGGCGGTTGCGCGCCGTCTCCATGACGCGGGCCAGCCAGGGCTGGCGCGCGGGCCGGTAAAGAATGGTGATCTCGCCATGCTCGGCCGACCATTGCCGTGCCGCATGCTGCACCGACAGCTCGAAGCAGCCCAGGTGGGGCGTCAGAAAGATGATTCCGCGCCCGGCAGCGTAGGCCCGGCGCACGCATTCCTCGTTGTGCATCTGGCAGCTCGGCTGCCTGCCCATCCACATGCGCGGCAGTTCCGCCACCATGCGCCCCGCGTGCCCCACGGCCGGCGCCACGGCGACGAAGCCGTAGCCGGCCTGGCGGGCATTGGCCAGAAAGCGGCGCCGGTACGTGCCGGAGGCCACGAAAGCCACCCAGCCGATGAGCGCGCCAAGGGGGTGCAATAGCCACAAAGGCAGTGCAGCAAACAGTCGGAACAAGGAAGGCATTAAAATGTGCGGGTCGCTGAGTTAACTGAGCAACTTGCAGAGCGACGTAAAACAAGTCTGCTAAAGCGTTCGCCAGGGCTCCTGCAGCTTGGGCAACGCCCATCAAAAAAAGCTGCAACCAAGGAGTTTATTCACATGGCGAACGATTTTCTTTTCACCTCGGAATCCGTCTCTGAAGGCCATCCGGACAAGGTGGCCGACCAGATCTCTGACGCGATCCTGGACGCCATTTTCGCCCAAGACCCGTACAGCCGCGTGGCGGCCGAGACACTGACCAACACGGGCCTGGTGGTTTTGGCAGGTGAGATCACCACGGGCGCCAACGTCGACTACATCCAGGTCGCACGCGACACCATCAAGCGCATCGGCTACGACAACACCGACTACGGCATCGATTACAAGGGCTGCGCCGTGCTCGTGGCCTACGACAAGCAGAGCCAGGACATCGCCCAGGGCGTGGACAAGGCCAGCGATGACGAGCTCAACACCGGCGCCGGCGACCAGGGCCTGATGTTCGGCTACGCCTGCGACGAGACACCCGAGCTGATGCCCGCGCCCATCTACTACGCGCACCGCCTCGTCGAGCGCCAGGCCCAGCTGCGCAAGGACGGCCGCCTGCCCTTCCTGCGTCCTGACGCCAAGAGCCAGGTGACCATGCGCTACGTGGACGGCAAGCCCCACAGCATCGACACCGTGGTGCTGTCCACCCAGCACAGCCCCGACCAGTCGGAATCGGCCACCAGGATGAAGTCCAGCTTCACCGAAGCCATCATCGAGGAAATCATCAAGCCCGTGCTGCCCTCCGAGTGGCTGCAGGACACCAAGTACCTGATCAACCCCACGGGCCGCTTCGTCGTGGGCGGCCCCCAGGGTGACTGCGGCCTGACCGGCCGCAAGATCATCGTCGACACCTACGGCGGTGCCTGCCCCCATGGCGGCGGCGCCTTCAGCGGCAAGGACCCAACCAAGGTGGACCGTAGCGCCGCCTACGCCGCGCGCTACGTGGCCAAGAACATCGTGGCCGCCGGCCTGGCGCGCCAGTGCCAGATCCAGGTGGCCTACGCCATCGGCGTGGCACGCCCGATGAACATCACGGTCTACACCGAAGGCACGGGCGTCATCCCCGACGCCGAGATCGCCAAGCTGGTGGCCGCCCACTTCGACCTGCGTCCCAAGGGCATCATCCAGATGCTGGACCTGCTGCGCCCCATCTACAGCAAGACCGCTGCCTATGGCCACTTCGGCCGTGAAGAGCCCGAGTTCACCTGGGAGCGGACGGACAAGGCAGCGGCGCTGCGTGCTGCGGCTGGCCTGTAAGCAAAATGCCAGGGGCGTCCACGCCCATCTGATGGCCTCCCGGCCCCATGCCGCGCCTGACGCAGCATGGGGCTTTTTTCATCTCGGTCCTTCTCACAACACTCACGTCAAACCGGCGCAGCAGGCTGCGGTAGCGGGTTGCTCGGCTGGTAAACTGCCTGCGCTCTTCCCAAGAGCGGCCATTTCCCGGCCCACCATTCCAAGTTCCGCCACATCCGAGACAAGACAAGAAGCAATGGCTGCCCCCTCCAAAGCGATTTACTGGTTCAGTGCCCTTCTTTTGCTGGCCATATTGGGGGTGTATCTGCCCGGCCTGAACAACGGGCTGCTGTTCGACGATATGCGTCTGACGGATGGAACGATTTTCGGCAACTATGGCAGCCTGTTGGACTTCAAGCAGCGCACGCTGTCGTATGGCAGCTTCGTCTGGATCGAACAGATTTTCGGAGACGGCTGGTGGAAGCAGCGCGTCTTCAATATCGCCTTGCATCTCGCGACCGTGGCGGCTCTCTATGCATTGTTCAAGGCACTGCTGACACAGACGCGCTTTCCGCACGACATCGAGGAGCAACCCCACTTCCACGCGTCGCGCGATGCAGCCCTGCAACTGGGCTTGGTCCTTTTCGCGCTCAACCCTGTCGCGGTCTACGCCGTTGGATACCTGGTGCAGCGATCCATCGTCATGGCAACCTTCTTTGCCGTTATGGCATGCTGGGCCTTTGTGCGCGGGCTTCAGGGCGGGCGAGCCCTCTGGCATATCGCGGCATTGATCTGCTATGTGCTCGCCATCCTGTCCAAGGAGCATGCCTTTCTGACGGTCGCCATGGTGGTGCCGCTCTATATCTTTGTGCAGCGCCCCGGCCTGAAGGCTGCCATGGTCATTGTGGGAATGGCCTTGCTGCTGCTGGCCGTTGCCTCGGCGGCAGTCTTTCATTTCTTCGGCAGTCTGGTGGGCCAGATTTTCGACGAGCAATCCCAAGGCTATGCAAGGCAATTGGAAGCCCTTCGGCCCGGGATCACCTCACAGATCTATCCCCTGAGCATCCTCAATGAAGCGGCCCTGTTTTTTGCCTATGGCTTTCTGTGGATCGTTCCCTATGTGGGCTGGATGTCCATCGACCTGAGACCGGCATTTCCTCTCGGCTTCGGCTCGATCTGGCACCTAGCCGGCGCGCTCGGTTACCTGGCCCTGCTGGCCTGCTCAATCTGGGCCGTGCTTAGGCGTCCCGGTGTCATTGGCTTGGTCGCGCTCTGCCTCCTGTTTCCCCTGCTCTGGTATGCGACCGAATTCGCCACGGTCTGGCTGCAGGACCCCTTCGTTCTGTATCGCAGCTATCTGTGGGCTGTGGCCATCCCGGGATTGGCGGCCATTGCGCTGACGGGGGTCAAGCCACGCACCATCTACATCGTCGGCATCGTCATCGGCGTGGTGTTCGGAGCCCTCGCTTTCGAACGCGTGCTCTCTCTGCAGGATGCAGGCACATCCTGGGCCGATGCCGCTGAAAAAATCGACAAAAAAGCCCCCGCCAATGCCGTGGGACGTGGCCGTGCCTTCCTGAACGTAGGAACAGCACACGCAGACAAGGGCATGCTCGACCAGGCGCTGCAAGACTTCGCCACGGCCAACGCACTTGGAGACTTGGGCGGTAATGCGCTGTTCAATATGGGTGCCGTTCTGTCCCAGCAAAAGAAATTCCCCGAAGCCCTCAATGCCTTTGCCGCAGCCCAGGCCAAAGGCTTCAATGGCCAAGCCCTGTACTACCAGAAAGCCGAAGCGTTGATGGCCACAGGCCAGTTGCGCGCAGCATTCGAGGAATACTCGCGCGCCCTGGGCGAGCCCACTGAAGACAGTGCCAACGCCAAGCAAATGGAGCAGACGCTGCGCCTGAAACGCGCAGAGGCGGCCATAGGTGCGCAGCAATACAAAGTTGCAGCCGACGACTTCCGAACTCTGCTGCAGACCTCGCCAAACGCCCCTCGCCTGATCGTCGGATTGGGGCTGGCCCTTGTCGGCCAGGGTGATAGCGCTCAAGCCAAAGAGCTGCTGGAACCACTGGTTGCTCGCAGCCCCAGCGCGCCCGCTTTCTACGGGCGTGCAATGGCCTATCACGGCCTGGGCAACCTGCCGGAAGCACTGAAGAGTCTGGATCAGGCAATACGCCTGGAGCCACAGAATCCGCAGTACCGGCAGGTCCGCAATCAGCTGAGCCCGGCTACCGCAAAGCCTCAGACGACGAAGTAGGCGCTGTCCGCCATGGCCCTGCGCATACTTCACGTCGGTAAATTCTTCCCTCCCTACCGGGGCGGCATGGAAGTCTTTCTGGCCGACCTGATACACGAGCAACGACGCCAGGGTGTCGATGCCCATGCCCTGGTCCATGGTGATCCGGAGCCAGATGATCCCGCCTGGCTGGAACGCGTGCCCGTTCAATTCAATCTGGTCTATGCCCCCATGGCCATGGGATTCCGGCGCGCACTGGGCCGCGCCATCGAACGCATTCAGCCCGACGTACTGCACCTGCATCTGCCCAACAACTCGGCGCTTTGGGCACTGACCCTGCCCATCGCGCGGCGCGTGCCCTGGGTCATCCACTGGCACTCCGATGTGGTGGTGTCCAACATCAAGTGGTCCGTGGCATTGGCCTACATGCTGTACCGGCCGTTCGAGCAGGCCTTGCTGGAACGCGCCCAACAGGTATTCGCAACGTCGCCACCCTATCTTGAGGCCAGCAATGCCCTGCGTACCTGGCGCAGCAAATGCGAGATCGTTCCGCTGGGCCTGAACCTCGAAACCATTCCCGCACCAGCACCGCTGCAGCACGGCCAAGGCTGGCGCCCCGACACCCGGCTGCGCCTGTTGTCCATCGGCCGATTGACCTACTACAAAGGCTTCGAGACCTTGATCCGAGCCGTCTCGGCCATGCCTGGCGTGGAGTTGCTGATTGCGGGAGAAGGCGAGCTGCGAGCATCCCTGCAAGAGCTGATACGCCAATGCACTCCAGAGGGCAGACAGGCCTGCGTGCGACTGGTGGGCTCGGTCTCGGACGAGGAAAAACATGCCTTGTTCGCAGGGTGCGACATCTTCTGCCTTGCCTCGCGCGAACGCACGGAAGCTTTCGGCATAGTATTGCTGGAGGCCATGCTGCACGGCAGGCCCTGCCTGGTCACCGACCTTCCCGGTTCGGGCATGCCCTGGGTGGTAGCCCACTCGCACGCCGGCCTGCATGTACCGTTTGAAGACATTGATGCCTGGCGCAGCAGCATTGCTCGCCTGCAGCACGACACGGCCCTCAGGCAACGACTGGGCCAATCGGGCCACAAGGCCTTGCATCGGTTTTTCAGCATCGGCCCTTGTGAACGCAGCGTGGCGCGCCACTACCGCAGCCTCGCGCCTGACACCCGCCCTGCAAGAGCGCGCGAGGACTTGTTGGTTGTCATTTCCACGCACAACAACGAGGCCGAGATTGCGCACCTGATACGCCGCGTGCATGCATTGGTAGAGGCCAGCGTGCTCGTCGTGGACAACCGCAGTACCGACGCCACCTGCCATGAAGCAGAGCAATGCGGCGCACGAGTGCTGCGCCCCTTGCTGGCCATGACGAACTGGGGCAGCCTGCAGACGGGCCTGCGCTACGCGCAGACACATGGATTCCAGACCGTCGTCACCATCGACGCCGAAGGTCGCTATGAGGTGGAGGAGCTGCCCACGTTGCTGGCACAACGCCAGCAGGCGGACATGGTCGTAGCCTACTTCGCCGAGCGCAACAGCCTGGTGCGCCGCATCGCGTGGCAGTGGTTTCGCTGGTTGACGGGGTTTGGACTGCGGGATTTTGTGTCCGGTTTCCGGTTGTACAACCGCCAAGCATTGGAGGTAGCAGCCTCTACGGAGGCCACAATGCTTGACTATCAAGACATCGGCACGCTGCTGCTTATGCGCAGGCAGGGACTACAAGTTACAGAGATCGCTCTGCCACTACATACTGCGAAAGTCAATCGATCGAAAATCTTCAGATCATGGGGCAATGCAGTGAGATATGTAGCTGTATCTTCATTACTGAGTATTGCACATGGCAGAGATAGGCGAAATCCACTTCAAACCTCCCGCTGATTTATCGAACCAATTGAGCTACTTTGGCATAGATTTCTATTGTTCGCTCGGAGCATTGATCCCAAGACATTTGACCAGATCGCACCAACCCTAAGGTTCGCGCCTGCCTTTGCCAATGCTCATCAGTCAGGCAGGTCTGAAGGCCATACGAGATTTCCTCCAGATTCAAGGGATTCACCAGCCTAGCGGCACCTCCGGCAATCTCTGGCATGCAGGAAACGTTGGATGTGAGCACAGGAGTTCCACTCGCCATTGCTTCTACAATAGGTAATCCAAAACCTTCATAAAGTGATGGATAGGCCATCAGCCGCGCCCCCGCATACAATGCCGGAAGCCAGCTTTGGTCGACATAGGATATATATTGCAACCAGCCTTGGGCTTGTGCTTTTGCAAGGCACAAGTGAATCGCACTAGAGTTCCAGCCATTTCCCCCGGCAATCACCAAAGGCCAATTGTGCCGCACCTCTTTGGGTAGCATTCCATATGCCTCAACAAGGCGTTGGATATTTTTCCGTGGCTCTATGGTACCGACAAATAGGCTATACCTCCCAGACTTAAGCCCCAAAGCATTAAGTACAGAGTCTAGCATCTCTGATGTATGAGGTCGGAAATCATTACCCGCCGCCAAATGTATAGCGGTCACTTGTTCTGGCGACATCAATCCATGAGCCAGCACTTCCTGGCGAACAGTCTCGGATACCGTAATTACATGATCTGTCCTCGCCAAACTTTCACCCAAAGCCATATTCATATATTCAACACGGGCCTGGGGATGAAAATTCGGATAAACGATATGAGAGAGATCGTGTATTGTGCTTACAGTCCTACCACTGAAATTCGGAACAATATAATTAGGTGAATGATATACACACCCGTCATTTCCACGCAGCCGCCATCCAAAAAGAGCAGGGGTGATCCTTTTGTATAAACGAACAGCCAATCTACTCCCCGCAACCCTATCCCGCAAAGCCGCTTTGGTCTTAGTTACGGATAATTTCAAAGGGGCGGTGGTTTCCAAAGCAGCCATGGGATCATCAACCCATCGCCCGGAAGAAAAATACCGCAATCTATCAATACGCTCATGACAACCCAGCCGCTTCGCCAGCTCATAGGTATATCGCCCGATACCAGTCAGTGGTGGGCGAAGCGCATCAGCGGCAAAAATTACATCAAGTCTCATAAGAGCATTATCTGACACCAGAATATATTAAAAATCTATTACCCTATCAGAGCGATCAGTGTCAATGCAATATTTCTTTCAACAGCTCCTTACAAGTACGAGCTCGATGACTCCAAGAATGAGCCTTAATAACATCCTCTTTTCTTCCATCAGTCAGTTGCTCTGGATTATCTGCCCATTGCCTATACATATCTCTTAGCACAGCCTCAATTTGTCTGCTGCAATTTTTCACAACAATCCCTGAACCTGTCTCTTCCAAAAGTTCGACACTTGGGTCAAAACCTTCAGCAGTCTTTATGTGTAGTATGGCCTTCTCAGCACCAAGATATTCATATATTTTTCCTGGAATCTGGTAGCTTTGGACATTTCCAATATTCACTAGTACATCTGCCTTTCTTTGCAACTCAAGGCACTCAAAATGACTTTTTTTCCCAGCAAACTCAACACCAAAAATCCCTTGAAACATGGGCTCAAATTCAGAATTATCCCCAGCAATGACAAAAGATATTTCTAGATCCTGCAATCCAACAAGTGCCTTTGCCAACTCTATCGGATTCCTGAAATCTCTGTAGAAATTTCCTGTAAACACCAGAAGAAAGCGTTGTTCACTTTCTTTAGTTTTCCGACCTACTCGCCTATACGAAAAACCTTGAGGCAATACTGATATTTTTCTCTCGACACTGGCACCATGACGACTTATCAACAAATCCAACACACTGCCAGCCGTTACCCAGATGGAAGAGGCTGAGTGAATAACCTTTCGCTCCACTTTCAGATCAATTCCGCGCCTCCATTTTGGCGAGTATGGGGTTAGCAATGGATCACCCATGTCAATAACCCAAGGAATTCCCAACTTACGAGCATAATTTCCAACAAAAATATCAACACCCGGCTCATGTGAGCTTATTACGGCATCGAATTTTTCATCCCTCAACAACTTCTTTATCTTTCGAAGTGCGAAAGGATACCATTCAGACCTTACATCCGGATAAAAAATAGCATTCAAAATCGATCGAACTATTCGATAAGCCTGAAATAGCCGAGATGGCTTTGACGCATTTCTGCCATTCTCAGCTTTACTATTTCTCCAGACATTTCCTGCCAATCTCTGGCTAAATCCGATAAAAGGCCCTGGCCAGACTCGATGGATAGTAATACGCGCATCCATATCCATGGGAAACGCGTTTTCTGTCGAAATATCTGGACATACGACATGGATGTCTACACCAATATCGGCCAGCTCATTGGATAAATAAAACCAACGCAATGCCTGGGCAGCCAATATTGGAGGAAACTCATATGCAATAAGCAATACTTTCACTAAGCTTGCTCTCTCAGAACGGCAACTATTCTTTCAGCGGCCTTTCCATCTCCGTATGGAGAAACACCTCGTGCCATTTTCTTGTATTCCGCTTCATCATCTAGCAAGCACTGCACTCTTTGAACAATATGCTCACTATCAGATCCCACCAATTCCACAACTCCTTCAGCAACTGCTTCAGGGCGTTCTGTTTCCTCGCGCAATACAAGTACAGGCTTGCCAAGTGCAGGAGCCTCTTCCTGAACGCCTCCGGAATCGGTCAAGATCAGGACTGATCTCTTCATTGCTGCAACAAAAGGTGCGTAATCCAAAGGCTCGCAAAGAAGGAAGTTGGGTTCTTGACTCAAAAACTCGTAAGCCACATTCTTTACATTTGGATTTGGGTGAACAGGATAAAGAAATTGAATCTCAGGATTCTTCCGAGCCAATTCCTTCAACGCACGACAAATACTCCTAAATGGTTCACCAAAATTTTCTCTACGATGTGAAGTAACAAGCACAAGACGTTTTTCAGGGTCTAACGGCAAATCTAGCTCAAATTTCTTTTCAGCAGTTGCTAACAGTGCATCTATGACCGTATTGCCGGTCACGATAATATCCTTATCCACAATCCCATCCCTAAGAAGATTCTTTCTTGATTCTTCTGTTGGAGCGAAATGCCAACGAGCAAGTTTTCCAGCAATTACACGATTTGCTTCCTCTGGGAAGGGGTTCTGCATATCCCATGTACGCAAACCAGCTTCAACATGACCAATCGGAACCCTATGATAAAAACAAGCCAAAGCCACAGTCATTACCGTAGTGGTATCCCCTTGAACTAATACAACGTCTGGCTTCTCTTCTTTAAGCACCGCATCCAACTCCAAGAGCAAACGTCCCGTAAGCTCTGTCAGTGCTTGATTTGGCCGCATTATGTTCAAATCAATATCAGGCTTCACTCCGAAAAAATCCAATACCTGATCCAGCATCTGGCGATGCTGCGCCGTAGCTAATACGCGGACCCGTGCCCATGGCTCTTTTTTAAGAGCAATGATGACCGGAGCCATCTTAATAGCTTCCGGGCGAGTTCCTACAACACAAAGAATATTCTTTTTTGAAGTATGAATATTAGACATTTTCACTCAGTGTAATCAATAAAAAAATCGCTGCGATGCTTCCATTTCTCTCTGAAATAGTCAGCATTTCTTTTAAAAAGATTTGCATAAGAATCAGAGCTAGCACTGGCATTGGTAGTTTGATGTGGTTGATGGCGAATACCCGTCAAGTCGCGATAACAGATATCCAGACCCAATTGTTTTATCTGAAGTGAAATATCTGTATCTTCAAAGCAAGTCGGGTCATAAGCGGTATCAAATCCCTGAGTAGAATTGATCACTGCCGTTCGCGTGAAAAAACCACCAGTACCCAAATATGCGATATCTGATCGATAGCCTTCACGAATGGCCTTCGCATTCATGGCACGATTAGGACAATAGTCCGTGATCATTCCACCAAAATCCGTTCGACCAGCATCGAACCAACCTGCAGCCCATCCAACAGCACCCACATTGGCATCACGACTCAGAATAGAGAGAGCCTCTTCAAAACAGCTTGATGAAGTAAACCATTGGTCGGAATCAAAGAAGGAGATATATTTTCCAGTAGCAGCTGCGATTCCTAAATTACGCCCGGATGCGCAACCATTCACGGGGTTCTGAATCACTCGTGCCAAAGGGAAATTTTCTTGGACAAATTCAGCTCCATTGTCAGTACTGCAATTATCTACAACAATCAATTCTTTTATATATACGGAGCAATGGTGCAACAAAGAGGCTAGCGTACGCTCAATGATTTTTCGATTGTTATGTATAAGAATTACAACACTAACTGAATTTCGAAAATTTGTTACTTCCGGCTTTGCAGTGATGACATCAAGCCGAGAAAACCATGAATTCTCCCAAATAAACTGATCACCATATTCCTTGATGCTACTGTTATCTCTATGTATGACCCTAGCGCAAGCCTGGGCAAAATCTTCTGGATTTTTCTCAATCATCAAGCCAGGGTATCCATTTATTTCTGGCAAATCAGTGGAGACGACAGGTTTACCGGCAAACAAATATTCAAAGACCTTAATGGGAGATACAGCATCAGAGATCTTCCCAGGGGAAAATGGAAGCAAGCAGAAATCCGAGTACGCCAAGTAGGCGGGCAAATCCTCAATGCGCTTAGAACCCAAAAGATAAATATTTTTTGGAAGATTCTCTCTTTGCGGGCGATCACCGATCAGCACGAAGTTAATACTAGGGTTTTTGCGTGCCGCCTCTTCAAGGAAATCCCAAGCAAACCACTCACCATAAAGCGAACCAAAATACAGGCCGATCCCCCCATTTCTCGGGAGATCATCAGGGCGTGTATAACTTTTATACTTATCGAAAATATACTCATTCGCAGCATTAGGTAGATATAAAGCATCGTCACGCCCCAAATTATTAAGGCGATGAACTAGAAGCTTTGCTGTACCAACCACAATTTGAGATTTTTTTACAATTTCGCAATAAACATCCCGATTAAACCAATCACCGCCAAGGCTTGTTTCCCAATCATCTATCAATTCAAATACGGTACGCATACCGCAAATGCTGAATTTATTCAGATACTCCAACGCAGCTTGGTGAGGCAACTCTACTAACAGAGTTGCATTACTTGAAATCTTTTTAAGCAGTGCGTCCGGAGAAATGGAGTCTATATGCACATGATTCAATCCATAAAGGGAGACATTAGAGTCAACATAATCATTGACTTCAAAATCAAACTTCTTATAGATATGTATATAGGTAACTCGCCGCCCAGTTTTCAAAGCACAGCGAGCCAGTTGTGCAGAGCGCTGCCCGCCACCGATATCATCAAAAGGCACCCCGGCAATGATAACTAAATCGTCATCCAAAAGAGCTTGATCTGCTATATATATACCTTTATGGTGCTGATTCGGATATTCCGAAAGAACTGGATGAGTCACCGTTGGCAAGGACACCTGCTGTAGATCAATCGGATGTATTGTTGGATTGATCTTATGCAATATATTGCGCCTGATGTGTGGCGGTAGCTTAAGAAAAACAGGCGTTCCTAGTCTACTTATGTGTGAATAAGTAGCGCGCAACGGCCGGGTGATCCGCCAAGAGGCAGATGTCCTGAAATTCTGTAGTTCTTTTTGCAGTTTCTCAATTTCTGCATTACGCGAAACAAGGATGTTTTGCAATTCGGCATTGGCTTGATGCATCTCCTCTGCAACCAAGGCAGCAGAGTTTAGCTCAATCTCATGATTCTCGATTTTTTTCAGATTTCTTTCAGATTGTCTTGAATGTTCAGCAATGGAATTTTCAAGTATTTCGACCTTAGCTTGTGCGCTTTTACTGGCATGGATCGCATCCGTTAACCGCCGCTCAAGTTCAGCTTCTGCCCCTTGCCTGGTGTTGATGACATCAGCTAACCGTTTCTCCAATCCAGCTTGTGCTTCTTGACTTGTGTGGATGACATCAGCTAACCGCTTTTCAAATTCAGCTTGTGCGCTTTGGCTATTGTCCTTAAGACCTTTTAGGCGCTGGTTCAGTTCAGCAATTTCCTCATGTTGGCGATGCAATTCATGGCTCTGACTATTTATATTATTTTTATCTATAAAAACATCGTTTAACGTCAGTTTCTGCTCAGCAATCCATTGATCTTTGCCATAAATCAAGAGTATTTGCTCCCCTGCCCAAAATTTATGTGGTCCAGAAACCTTACTCCACACTAAAGAAAAACCGTTATCCAGTTTAGTAGGAATATTTTTCGCAAGAAAAGTAAACTCGTGCTCATCAATCCTCTGGAACTCTTGATAAGGCAGTAGCAGCACTATGGCTTTTCTAGCATGCTCAGTTATGCGTCGCAATACTTCATATGGATTAGAAAAATGCTCCAGTGTGTTCGATGAGAAAACGATATCATACTCATCTAAAGTATCTTGAATCGGGTTGAGCCAATTCTGGCATTTGAAATTTATGGCAGGATATCTCTTAGATGCCTGTTCTATCGCGGGAGCAGAAAAATCCACCCCGCAAATATTTGCGACTGGCATTTGACTAGCCCACACATCCGTACCATCTCCTTGCGCGCAACCCCAATCCACTAATGTCAGAGCATCTCGCTGCAGGGCTCGAAAAATCCACTCAGGTAATTGATTCACAGCAAGCCAAGAAAATTCTCTTGATTGAGCAGGACCACTCATTTTTTCCCAGTCAGTGACAAAACGCATATCCCAGTAGGGTTGAGAATTGATTTTTTTATCGGTAGTCATGGCACTAGCTGAATGGATGATTGTGTGACAGAAGGCTGGAATACGCCAAACAGGCGATGCTCCGATTCGGAGGCAAAATACTGAACTCCCTCTATATATTCATAGTAGTGGATATCTTTATTTTTTCTATTCTCCACAGCTACAACCAAAAGATATTTTCCCGCTGTAAGATAGTTAGTAAAGCCAAAAGATACTTTAAAGCACTCTCCCTTTGAGAAATCAAGCTTGGTGAAATCATGCGTAGTCGACACGATAAGATCTGTTCCTTTCAGATCCTTGATAGAAAATGCCAAGCTGATATTCTCTTTAGGCAAATGAGAAGGCAGTGCCACTTCTATAACAACTTTAAGTGACTCGCCCCAAGCATATACATTTTTCCTGACTTGACTTGCATCCAAAAGCTCTGCGACTTTAACAATACCAACCTCAGAACCCCAATGGTTGATTGGCTTGAGAGAATCATCTTTAGTATTTTCCAATGCTGGACAATCTATTCGATCCGACAAGGCAGGCATACTTGTAGAAACATCTTCATCCTGCATTCTTTTTTGTTCTTCAACCACCTCATCGCGAAACATATACGCCATATATTGGCCAGTAACGGGAAAAACATCTCCATCATCAATCAGTTTACCTTGATTAATCCAAATAGCTCGCTGACACAAGGTTCGAACAGATCCAACATCGTGGCTTACGAATAAGATAGATGTACCTTGTGCTTGTATATCCTTTATCCGACGCATACATTTAGCAATGAAGCGAGCATCCCCGACAGCCAGTGCCTCGTCAACAATCAAGATTTCCGGATCCACATGGATAGCAACAGCGAACGCTAAGCGTGCGTACATGCCGCTGGAATAGGTTTTAACTGGTTGCTCAAGGAAATCCCCTAGTTCGGAAAATTCCAGAACATCTTGCATTCGTGATTGCATAGCCTCACGAGGAATACCTAAAATTGCCGCATTGAGATATGCATTCTCGCGTCCAGTGAATTCAGGGTTAAATCCAGCACCCAATTCTAACAGCGCAGCAATACGGCCATGAACTTTGACACGACCACTAGTTGGCTTTAATGTGCCGCAAATAAGTTGTAGTAACGTAGATTTGCCACTGCCATTTTGCCCAATAATACCAACCGTTTCCCCTTTGCCAATCTTAAAAGAAACATCTTTCAATGCCCAGAACTCACGATAATATTTTTTTTTCGAGCTTTGACTAATAGCCCCCACTCCCTGAGTGGCATATTGCTTCAGACGGTCAAGCGGCTTTTTGTAAATCTCGTAGCACTTACTTATATTTTCGACTTCAATGATAGATTTAAAGGACATCAGAGAACCCCCCCTTGGTTTTTTGAAACCAAGCAAACCCTATCCAAAAGACAGATGCTGACACGACAGCTTGCTGAAACCATGCCTTCCAATTAATAGACTTCCCCCACAGCATCACGTCGCGAGCAGTTTCTATTGAAAAGGTCAGCGGATTAATCTCTAGCAATTTTCTGTACTCAACGGGAATTGAAGTCGTCGAATAGAAAATAGGAGATAGAAACATAAGTATTGTGATTATGATTGCAACAAACTGTGGCGTATCTCGAATGTAAACACCTAATGATGCAAGAATCCACGAGATCCCCAAAGTGAGTAATATCAATGGCAAAAGAGTAATTGGCAACAAAAAAATACTTGCATGCGGAACGCCAAAGAAAATAATATAAAATATTATCCAAACAAAAGTACTCACCATAAATTGAAAAAAGGCCGAAGCCAATGCAATATACGGCAATATCTCAATGGGAAAAATTATTTTCTTAACATAGTTAATATTACCAATAATTAGCACTGGTGCACGACTGATCACTTCCGAAAATAATCCAAATATTATTAATCCTGCAAATAAAACCAATGCAAACTCTGTTCTCGACCCATTACCACCCGACCATTTAGACTGAAATATTATACTAAACACAAAGGTATAAACAGCCAGCATCAACAATGGATTTAAAAAAGACCAAAGCAATCCAGCAATCGACCCTTTATAACGGCTTACAATTTCTCGCTTAGCCAAATCCGCAATAAGCCCTCTGTATTTAAAAAATATTATTATAGGAGCAAATATATTTACACTGTCTAAAGCCATATATTGATGAATTGATTTTTTTTAAAAAACTAGTATTCGCTCTGAATGCGAACAATATCGTCTTCGCCCAAATACGCGCCCGACTGTACTTCGATGATTTCAAGCGGTAGTTTTCCTGGATTTGACAAAAGGTGAACATGTCCGACAGGGATGAAAGTGGATTCGTTTTCCCCAAGCAGGAAAGTTCTATCGCCATTAGTCACTTCTGCAGTTCCTTTCACTACGATCCAATGCTCAGCCCGGTGATAATGCATCTGAAGACTAAGCTTGGATCCCGGATTGACAACGATACGCTTGACTTGGAAGCGGTCACCGCGATCTATGCTGTCGTACCAACCCCAGGGGCGATGCACCTTACGATGCGAGGCTGCCAACTGCCGATTTTGCGCCTTCAATTCGGTGACGATCTTTTTTACATCCTGACTCCTGCTCTTGTCAGCCACTAGGACGGCGTCTGGAGTTTCCACGATGATTAGGTTGTCTACTCCAACGGTAGTCACTAGGCAACTCTCCGAGAAGAGAAGGCTGTTTTGAGTGTCAATAGCCAGCGTGTGGCCCACGTGGGCGTTGCCACATGAATCTCGTGGCAACACGTCCCACAGAGAGTCCCAAGCCCCTAGGTCCGACCAGCCCGCGTCCAGCGGCACTACCGATGCAGGTATTCCCAGATCTTTGTTACCTGGCAAATGCTCCATTACTGCGTAGTCGATCGAGTTTGAAGGGCATCCAGCGAAGAGCTCGCCATGGGGACGGATGAAGTCCATATCTTGGCTGCTTTGAATTATCGAGGCTCGACAAGCGTGCAGAATCTGCGGTTGCAGCTCTGCGATAGCCTTAAGCCACACGTCTGCTCGCACCATAAAAAGACCGCTGTTCCAGAGATAATTGCCGCTTCTCACATAGCTTTCTGCCAGTTCCTGACTCGGCTTCTCAGTAAAGCTGCTTATCGCGAATGCACCGCAATCGATAGCTTCAGCCTTCTCTATGTAGCCAAAACCAGTCTCGGGACGGCTGGGCACAATGCCAAACGTCACCATAGAGCCTTCCTTTGCAAGTTGCCAAGCCACAGACACGGCATCGTGAAAGTCCGAAAGCTTGGTCATGACATGATCTGCAGGCATGGCCAGCATGACGGTGCCGGGCTCTGCAATCAGGGCCGCCAGGGTCAAAGCCGGAGCCGTGTTTCGACCAACAGGCTCCAACACCAGCCTGGCGCCCTCTATTCCAGTCTCCTGCAGTTGTTGCGCGGCCAAAAAACGGTGCTCGTTATTGCAGATCACGACGGGAGCAGCCTTCGGTATATGTTCGGCCATACCGTCTAAGCGCTCGACAGTTTTCTGCAACATGGAGATACCGTCCCCGTGAAGCGCCAAAAATTGCTTTGGGTAGCTCTCACGGGAAAGCGGCCACAGGCGGGTTCCAGAGCCGCCGCAAAAGATGACGGGAAGCAAGGGGGTGCTCATGACGGGGTCTTGTTAGAAAGAGGCAGACGCAAATCCTCAGCATCCGCCTCCAGCATCGCCAACCGCTGATTCAACCGCCGCACATCACGCTCGATGCGGGTGTTGACCATGTCGGCATGCAAGGCCTTGATGAGCAGGACGATGCTGGCCAGCAGCAGCAGCATGGCCGGTGGATAGCTGATGCCCAGCACCGCTGCCAGGCGGTTGATCATCCCGGGCCAGACGCCCAGCACGACGGCGGCAACGGCAACGACCACCCAGAACAGGCCGTGCATGAGGTAGAGATGGTCGCGCCGGATCAGGTACAGAATCAGCGCGGCCAACCCTACACCCATGAAAGTCGTTGTTACCTGAAGGGATGCCATATTGATAATCAAAAGCTACCGAATGAACCCATTCGGTTGATGCAGGGCACGCCTGAAAACAGCGCAATGGCGGTCTGAAACAGGCCAAGCCGCCAACGAAATACGTAAAACCTCCCATTGTAGGTTCCGCATCATGTTCCGAAGTCGCTTCCCCCTCTCGTTTCGCCCTGGCCTTGACAGGGATGTGGCGCCGTATTTCACAGCCCCTGCAGAAGCGGAAGGATCAAGCCTTGGTGACAGGCGACGCTCCTGCAGCACTACACTGAAGCATTGACCTGATGCACCGACCACGCACTGTTGCTTGCGTGCACCTTCATATATGCCATCTTCCACCACCCAGCTCCTGGTCATAGACCCCCAGAACGACTTCTGCGATCTGCCTGAGGACTGGTGTCCTGGCCGGCAACGTCCCAGCCTTCCCGTGGCGGGCGCTCATGCCGACATGCAGCGGCTTGCCGGTTGGATACGGCGCGAGGGGGCGAAGGTGGACGCCATCACGGTGACGCTGGACTCGCACCAGCGCTACGACATCGCCCATCCGGCTTTCTGGCAACAGGGCAATGGCGACGACAGCGGCGATGTGGTGCCGTTCACCGCGATCACGGCGGCGCAGGTGCGGGCGGGGGTGTTCCGGCCGCGCAACGCCGAGGCGCTGCAGCGCAGCCTGGAATATCTGGATGCACTCGAAGCCAACAGCCGCTACATGCTGATGGTCTGGCCCGTGCACTGCGAAGTGGGCAGCTGGGGCCACGGTATCCATGCCGATGTGCTGGCGGCCTGCGGCGACTGGCAGCAGCAGCGCCAGCGCGCCGTGTACAACGTTTTCAAGGGGCTCAATCCCTGGACCGAGCACTACAGCGCGCTGCTGGCCGAGGTCCCCGACCCGGCCGATCCGGCGACCTTGCTGAATACGGCCTTGCTGGAGCGGCTGGCCCAGGCAGACATGCTGGTGGTCGCGGGCGAGGCGAGCAGTCACTGCGTGCGCTCCACGGTCGAGCATCTGGTCGAGCACCTTCCCCATCCTGAGCGCATCGTGCTGATGCACGACGCCATGAGCCCGGTGCCGGGCTTCGAGTCCGCGCACCATGATTTCCTTGCAGCCATGCAGGCCCGCGGATTGCGGCTGGCCTCCAGCCAAGAACTCCACCTGTAGGGGCGGACCGCCTTCACGCGCGTAGCCCCCTTTCCTGTTTCCCCAGCATCGCACCATGGCTCCCATCATCACCAGCCTGCTCGACACCGATCTCTACAAATTCACGATGTGGCAGGCCATGCTGCACCGCAATCCCCAGACCGAGGCCGAATACGAATTCGTCTGCCGCACGAAGACCGCCTTCCCGCTGGCCGAGCTGCTGCCCGAGGTGGAGCGCGAGCTGGACGCGCTGTGCGCGCTGCGCTTCACGCCCGAAGACCTGGCCTACCTGGGCGGGCTGCGCTTCATGAAGAGCGACTTCATCGACTTTCTGCGCATCTTCCAGTTCCAGCGCGCCTTCATCCGTGCCTGGGCCGATGGCGACACCCTGCACATCGAGGCCAAGGGCCCCCAGGTCCATGTGATGGGCTTCGAGATCTATGTGCTGGCCATCGTCAACGAGCTGTATTTCCGGCGCTTCGACGCCGAGGCGGCGCTGGCCGAAGGCCGCAGGCGCCTGGCCGGCAAGATCGAGCGCCTGCGCCACCTGGCCTGCGAGGCCAGGCTGCGCAACCCGTTCGAGCTGTTCGACTTCGGCGTGCGCCGGCGCTTCTCGGGCGCCTGGCAGCGCGAGGTGGTCCAGGCCTTTGCCACGCAGACGGCGCAGTGGTTCAAGGGCACGTCCAACGTGCTGCTGGCGCGCGACTTCGGCATCGTGCCCATAGGCACCATGGCCCATGAGTACCTGCAGAGCTACCAGGCCCAGGGCGTGCGCCTGCGCGACTTCCAGATCGCCGCGCTGGAGGCCTGGGTGCAGGAGTACCGGGGCGACCTGGGCGTGGCCCTGACCGACACCGTGGGCATGGATGCCTTCCTGGCCGATTTCGACATGTACTTCGCCAAGCTCTTCGACGGGCTGCGGCACGACTCGGGCGACCCGTATGCCTGGGGCGAGAAGGCCATCGCCCACTACCAGAAGCTGCGCATAGACCCGCAGGCCAAGCGCCTGGTGTTCTCCGACGGGCTGGACCTGGACACGGCCCTGGCCCTGTACCAGCGCTTTGCCGACCGCATACAGCTGGGCTTCGGCATCGGCACGCGGCTGACCAACGACATGGGGCTGGAGACCATCAACATCGTGATGAAGCTCACCCATGCCAACGGCCAGCCCGTGGCCAAGATCTCGGACTCGCCGGGCAAGACGCTGTGCAACGACGAAACCTATCTGGCCTATCTGCGCCAGGTCTTCGGCCTGGCCCAGCCTGTCGCCGTCTGACACCGCCTGACACCGCCTGACACCGCCAAGGCTCCATTCATGCTGCGCATCACCATTGCCCAACTCAACCCCACCGTCGGCGACATCGCCGGCAACGTGGCCCGCATGGCCGAGGCCGCTGCCCGCGCCGCGCACGAGCGGGCCGACCTGCTGGTCTTTCCCGAGCTGTCGCTGTGCGGCTACTACCCTGGCGACCTGCTGGACGAGCCCGCCTTTCGCGAGCGCCTGGAGCAAGGCTTGCAGCAGCTGCTGCAGGCCACGCGCCAGTGGCCGCAATTGCACTGGGTCATCGGCGCGCCCACGCGCGCCAGCGGGCCCGGCAAGCCGCTGCACAACAGCCTGCTGGTGCTCAAGGACGGCGCCGTGCGCCTGCGCTACGACAAGCAGCTGCTGCCCACCTACAACATCTTCGACGAGCGCCGCCACTTCGAGCCCGGCCCCGACGCGGCCAAGGTGCTGCGCATAGGCCAGGCCCAGGTGGGCTTTCTGGTGTGCGAGGACGGCTGGAACGACGCCGGTGCCGACTACGCCACCAACCCTTTCGCGCGCATGGCCGACGCCGCGCCCGACCTGGTGGTCAGCATCAACGCCAGCCCCAGCCACCTGGGCAAGCGCGAGCAGCGCCACGAGATCTTCGGCCAGGCGGCCACGCGCCACGGCCTGCCCATCCTCTACGTGAACCAGATCGGCGGCCAGGACCAGATCGTGTTCGATGGCGCCTCGTTCGCGGTGGAGCCCGGGCGCGGCGTGGTCTTCGAGGCCGAGCGCTTCGTGGAGGACCTGCGCACGCTGCAGTTCGACGACGGGCGCTTCCTCGACGCGGCCGGCCAGCCCTGCATGAGCGTGACGGCCGAAGGCCTGCCCACCATGGAGTTCTACCGCCGCCAGATCGTGCTGGGCCTGCGCGACTATGCGCGCCGCTGCGGCTTCACGCGCGCCGTCGTCGGCAGCTCGGGCGGCATAGACAGCGCGCTGACCCTGGCCCTGGCCGCCGAGGCCCTGGGCGCGGACAACGTGGTGGCCGTCACCATGCCCTCGCGCTTTTCGTCGAGCGGCTCGGTCGATGACTCGGTGATCCTGTGCCGCAACCTGGGCATCACGCTGCATGAGCACCCGATACGCGAGCTGGTTGACGGCTATGCGCGCCAGTTCGAGGCCAGCTTCGGCCAGCCGCTGCGAGGCCTGCCGCTGGAGAACCTGCAGGCACGCATCCGCGGCACCACGCTGATGGAGTACTCCAACGCCTTCGGCCACCTGCTGCTGACCACGGGCAACAAGTCCGAGATCTCGGTGGGCTACTGCACGCTGTATGGCGACACCAACGGCGGCCTGGGCCTGCTGGGCGATCTGTACAAGACCGAGGTCTTCGAGCTGTCGCGCCACATCAACCACAGTGCGGGCCGAGAGCTGATTCCCCAGGCCATCATCGACAAGCCGCCCTCGGCCGAGCTGGCGCCCGACCAGAAGGACGAGGACAGCCTGCCGCCCTATGCGGTGCTGGACGAAATCCTCAAATACGCCATCGAAGGCCGGCACCTGTCCACCGCCGAATACGGCACGGCCGAGCGCTTTGTGACCCAGCTGCTGGGCCAACCCGGCGGTGCCGAGCTGGTTGACCGCGTCAAGCGCATGATCTTCCGCAGCGAGTACAAGCGCCGGCAGGCCCCGCCCATACTGCGCGTGCGCCCGCGCGCCTTCGGCACGGGCCGCCAGATGCCCATTGCCGCCCACTACGAATGAAGCCAGAGTGAAGCCACCGAGCCTGTTTATGCAAGAGACTGCCGCCATGGACGCCCCCACCGAAACCCCGGCCACCAGCGAGCGCGTGCACACCGCCGTGCTGATCGGGCGCTTCCAGCCGCTGCACAACGGCCACATGGCCCTGCTGCGCGCGGCGCTGGAGCGTGCCGAGCAGATCGTCGTCGTGCTGGGCAGCGCCTGGCAGGCGCCCAATCCCAAGAATCCCTTCAGCTGGCAGGAACGCGCGCAGATGCTGCGCGAGGCGCTGCCGCCCGCGGACGCGGCCCGCCTGCACTGCGTGCCCGTGCGCGACTATTACAACGAACCGCTGTGGGTACAGGCCGTGCAGCAGGCCGTGCAGTCCTGCGTGCCCGAAGGCGCCAGCGTGGCCCTGGTCGGCCATTTCAAGGACGCGACCAGCGGCTACCTGGCGCGCTTTCCGCGCTGGCAACTGATCAGCCTGCCGCGCCTGGGCCAGTTCGACGCCACGCCGCTGCGCGACATCTACTTCGGCGAATCCGGCGTGGACTTCGAGGCCCTGGCCGCCCAGGTGCCGCCCGCCACCCTGCAGTTCCTGCGCCAATGGGCCACCACGCCCGTCCATGCGCAGATGTGCGAGGAATGGCGCATGCTGGCCCGGTACCGCCAGGCCTGGGCTGCGGCGCCCTACCCGCCCGTCTTCGTGACCGTGGACGCACTGCTGCGCTGCCGCGTGCCGCACGAAGGCGCGCAACAGGACCACATCCTGCTGATACGCCGCGCCCATGCCCCGGGCCTGGGCCTGTGGGCGCTGCCGGGCGGCTTCCTGGAGCCGCGCGACACGCTGTGGCAGTCCTGCCTGCGCGAGCTGCGCGAGGAGACCTGCTCCACGCTCAGCGAGGCCGACCTGCAGGCGGCCCTGCAGTCCGTGCAGGTCTTCGACCATCCCGACCGCAGCCTGCGCGGACGCACCATCACCCATGTGCACTATCTGGACCTGGGCGTGCTGCCCTCGCTGCCGCCCGTGCAGGGCGACGACGATGCGGCACTGGCGCGCTGGGTGGCCGTCTGCGACCTGCCCGCCATGGAAAGCGCGTTCTTCGAGGACCATTTCCAGATCCTGCGCCAGTTCCTGCCCCTTCCGGTGCAACAGCCCCTGGCGGACACGGCCGTGAAAATCGGCTAAAACCGGAGATTGCGGCGCCATCTTGCGTCGCAATACCGTTTTTCCGGGCTCCCCGTGTCCCCCCGCGTTTGAATGACTACCACCCTACAGATCCGACCCGCCACCCCCGATGACGCCGAGCTCATCGTCCGCTTCGTGCGCGAACTCGCCGTCTATGAAAAAGCCGAGCATGAAGTCCTGGCCACGCCAGAGCATGTGAAGCGCACCCTGTTTGCCGACAACCCCGCCGTCTTTGGCCTGATCTGCCTGCATGGCGACCAGCCCGTGGGCTTTGCGGTCTACTTCTTCAACTACTCGACCTGGCAGGGCCGCCACGGCCTGTACCTCGAAGACCTCTACGTCACGCCCGAGGCGCGCGGCCTGGGCGCGGGCACGGCGCTGCTGCGCCGCCTGGCGCAGATCGCCGTCGAGAAGGACTGCGGCCGCTTCGAGTGGAGCGTGCTCGACTGGAACCTGCCCTCCATCGAGTTCTACGACCGCCTGGGCGCCCTGCCCCAGACCGAGTGGATCCGCTACCGCGTGACGGGCGACACCCTGCTGGAGATGGCGCGCGAGCCGGCCTGAGGCCGGCCCCCTTCGTCTGCCTACTCGGGCTCCACGCCCTGGCGCACGGCCTGCTCGACCACCTCGCGCGTCAGCGTGGGCACGAAGGTCTCGATGAAGGCATAGGCATAGCCGCGCAGCCAGGCGCCCTTGCGCAGGCCCAGCCGCGTGGTGTTGACCTCGAACAGGTGGCCGGCGTCCAGCGTGCGCAGGCCCTGGTCGCGCTCGGCATCCAGCGCCACCGAGGCGACGATGCCCACGCCCATGTCCAGCTCCACATAGGTCTTGATCACGTCGGCGTCCATGGCCGTGAGCACCACGTCGGGCTCCAGGCCCTCGCGCGCAAAGGCCTCGTCGATGTGGGCGCGGCCCGTATAGCCCTGCTCGTAGGTGATGATGGGAAAGCGCGACAGCGCCTCCAGCGTCAGCGCCTGCTGCGACTGCAGCAGCGGGTGGCCGGGCGGCACGACCACGCCGTGCGTCCAGCGGTAGCAGGGCAGCGCGACCAGGCCTTCATAGCCGGCCAGCGCCTCGGTGGCCACGCCGATGTCGGCCTCGCCGCTGCGCAGCATCTGCGCCACCTGCTCGGGCGAGCCCTGGTGCAGGTGCAGGCGCACCTGCGGATAGCGCTGGCGGAAGTCGCGCACCACATGGGGCAGCGCATAACGGGCCTGCGAGTGGGTGGCGGCAATCGACAGCCGCCCCTGCTCGCTGGCGCTGAAGTCGGCGCCCACGCGGCGCAGGTTGTCGGCCTCCAGCATCAGGCGCTCGACGATGGGCAGCAGCGCCTCGCCGGGCGGCGTCAGCCCGGTCAGCCGCTTGCCTGCGCGGATGAAGATCTCCACGCCCAGCTCTTCCTCCAGCTCGCGGATCTGACGGCTCACGCCAGGCTGGGAGGTGTGCAGCGTGTGGGCCACCTCGGTCAGGCTGTAGCCGCGGCGCACGGTTTCGCGCACATAGCGCAGTTGCTGGAAGTTCATGGGCAAGGCTCCGCCCGGGGCCGGTGCGGCCCGGGCCTGTGGAAGGCAAAAGCAGAAAGGGAAGAGAGAGGGGGACGGCGAGAGGCTTCAGGCCGAACAGGCCACGGCCGGCTCATCCGGAGCATCGGCCGCTGCCTCGCGGGGCAGCTCCAGCAGCTCGATCAGATTGCCTGCGGGGTCTCGCGCATAGCAGCGCCGGCCCTCGCTCACGGGCGCCACCTCCAGCGCCAGGCCGCCGTGCACCAGCAACTGCTGGCGCAGCGCATCCACGTCGCTGACCGTCAGCGCCAGGTGCACCAGGTTGCCCGCCGCGCGCTCGGTGCCGCCGGACTGCCCCTTGTAGGGCACGAGATCGATGCGCTGCCCGCCGGCCAGAAAGCTCAGGCCCGGACGCCCGGCAACGGTCAGGGCAGACAGGCCCAGCACTTCGCCATAAAAGCGCTCCATGGCCGCCTGGGCGCGCGCCGGAAAGGACAGCTGGACATGGTGGACGCCACAGACGATGGCCACGCCAGGCTTCATGGCAGTGCGGCCGGCAAGAGGGGAAGGCCAGGCGGGGCGTGTGGTGTGGGTCATCGAAGCATCTCGGAAAAGAATCAGCAGCCCGAATGCTGCTGCAGGCCATTGTCGAGACAAGTCGAAAAAACCAAAAATAATAAAAATTCAGTCTATTATTTCCAAATCATCTCAAGAGATCGAACGCCGGTGGTCGGCACGGCGTGCCAGCCATTCGCCGCCGAACTGCAGTACCGACACCAGGGCCACCAGGATGACGATGACCTCGAACATCACGCGCGTCTCATAGCGCTCGTAGCCGTAGCGGATGGCCAGGTCGCCCAGGCCGCCCGCCCCCACGGCGCCCGCCATGGCCGAGGCATTGACCATGGCGATCACACTCACGGTCATGCCGCCGATCAGGCCCGGCAGCGCCTCGGGCAGCAGCACCTGGCGCACGATCTGCGGGCGGCGCAGGCCCATGGCGCGCGCCGCCTCCACCAGGCCGCCGTCCACTTCGCCCAGGCTCACCTGGGCGATGCGCGCAAAGAACGGAATCAGGTTGGCCGACAGCGGCACCACCGCCGCCCAGGTGCCCAGCGTGGTGCCCACGATGGCGCGCGTCACCGGCAGCAGGGCCACCAGCAGGATGATGAAGGGAATGGCCCGGCCGATGTTCACCGCCGCCGACAGCCCCCGGTACAGCCGCGGCCTGGCATAGAGCCCGCCCGGCGCCGTGGTGTGCAGCACGATGGCCAGCGCCAGCCCGGCAACGATGGCGATCAGCGAGGACGCGCCCGCCATCAGCAGGGTTTCCAGAAAGGCCTGCAGGTATTTATCGAGCGGGGGCAGGGACATGGCCAAGCAGTTGCAGTGAATCGGCGCCCAGCGCCTGTTGAAGGGAAGACAGCGCGGCCGGCGAGAGCGGGGAGAGCGACGAGGGCAGATCCTGCACCGGCACGCCCACCAGCAGGCGGCCCTGCGAACGCCCGCGCATGCAGTCCAGGCCACCCTGCAACAAACGGGCACGCGGGCCCAGCACCTGAAGCTGCGCCAGCGGCAGGCCCTGCTGGCTGCCGCCGTCGGCCCATCCGATGGCCAGCACGGCGACGGCCTCCGGGCCATCGGCCGCTGCCACCAGTTCCAGGTCCGCCGCCAAGGCCTGCCGCAGCGGCCGCAGCAGCGCACGCGCTGCTTCCGAGCGCGGTGCCGCAAACAGCTGCCAGACCTCGCCGATCTCCTGCAGCCGGCCCTGGTCCAGCACCAGCACGCGGTCGCAGACCTCGCGGATCACGGCCATGTCGTGCGTGATGAGCACGATGGTCAGCCGCAGCTTGCGGTTGATCTCGCGCAGCAGCTCCAGGATGGACTGCGTGGTTTCGGGGTCCAGGGCCGAGGTGGCCTCGTCGCACAGCAGGATTTCGGGCTCGTGCACCAGCGCGCGCGCAATGCCCACGCGCTGCTTTTGCCCGCCCGAGAGCTGGGCCGGATAGGCGCCGCTCTTGTCCGCCAGCCCCACCAGGGCCAGCAGCTCGTCCACCCGTGCGCGCACGAGCGCGGGCCGCCAGCCTGCGGCCTGCAGCGGCAGGGCCACGTTCTCGTACACCGTGCGCGAGGACAGGAGGTTGAAGTGCTGGAAGATCATGCCGATGCGCCGGCGCAGCGCCACCAGCGCGTCCTCGTCCAGCGTGGCGACATCGGTGCCGTCCACCAGCACGCGGCCGCTGCTGGGCCGCTCCAGCGCATTGATGGTGCGCAGCAGCGTGGATTTGCCGGCGCCGCTGCGGCCGATGATGCCGAACACCTCGGCACGCGCCACCTCGAAGCTCAGCGCCTGCAGTGCGTGCACGGGCTCGCCCGCGCTCCTTCCCGCGCCCCTGCCCGTTCCCGGGTAGTGCTTGCGCACGCCCTCGAAGACGATGTGCGGCCGCTGCAGCGCATCGATTGCATGGGGCTCGCCGGCCGCCGCCTGTTCCACCTTCATTGCCTTACACGCCTCAGAAGGCCGGCAGCACCGAGCCCTGGTACCTGCTCACGATGAACTGGCGCACGGGCTCGGACTGGTAGGCGCGCAGCAGGGCCGCGACCCAGGGTGCAGCGCGGTCGCGCTCGTGCACGGCAATGATGTTCACGTAGGGATTGCGCTCGCGCCTTTCGACGGCAATGCCATCGCGCGTGGCGATCAGCCCCGCCTGGTAGGCAAAGCTGTTGACGATGGCCGAGGCATCGAGATCGTCCAGCGAGCGCGCCAGCACCACCGAGGCCGCCTCCACCAGCTGCACCTTCTTCTGGTAGCTGGCGATGTCGGCCAGGCCCGCCGTGCCCTTGAAGGGGTCGAAGCCCTCGCGCAGCTTCAGGATGCCCTGGTCCTGCAGCACCACCAGCGCGCGCGTCTGGTTGCTGGGATCGTTGGGAATGCCCAGGCGCGCGCCAGCGGGCAGGTCGGCCAGGCGTTTGTGCTTTTTCGAATAGAAGGCGATGGGCGAGATGTAGGTGTCGCCCGCCGCCACCAGCCGGTAGCCGCGCTGCTGGTTCTGGTCGCGCAGGAACGGCACATGCTGGAAGGAGTTGGCCTCGATGTCGCCGTTGTTCAGCGCCTCGTTGGGGCTGGCCGCGCCGCTGATGACCACGGGCTTGACCTGCAGACCCTGCTCGCGTGCCACGCGGGTCACCACTTCCCAGATTTCCTCGTCCACGCCGCCGCGCACGCCCACGCGCAGCGGGCCGGCCTACGCGG
>NZ_JTKZ01000468.1:0-13779 GCF_000799035.1 Delftia sp. ZNC0008 | reverse complement strand
CCGCGTTGATGTTCGGCTTTTACTTCGTCATGAGCTGGACGCCCAAGCTGCTGGCCGCCTCGGGCCTCACGCCCGAGCAGGGCGTGACCGGCGGCGTGCTGCTGAGCCTGGGCGGCATCCTGGGCGCCACCTTGCTGGGCCTGCTGGCGGCGCGCTATCCCGTGCACCGCGCACTGGCCGGCTTCATGCTGGCCACGGCCGTGCTGCTGTGCTTCATCGTGAGCAATCCGGGCTCGCTGTTGCTGTCGTATGCGCTGGCCTTCCTGATCGGCGTCTTCGTCAACGGCTGCGTGGCCGGGCTCTATGCCATCGCGCCCATGGTCTATGGCGGCGAGGTGCGCGTGACCGGCGTGGGCTGGGGCATAGGCATAGGGCGCATCGGCGCCATCGTCTCGCCCATGGTCGCGGGCTCGCTGCTGGACGCCGCGTGGTCGCCCAGCCAGCTCTATGTGGGCTATGGCCTGGCCTTCGTGTTCGCGGCCTGCATCGTGTCGCTGCACCGGCTGCAGGGGCCCGAAGCCGGCAGGCCCGCAGCCACGGGCCGCACGCTGTCGGCGCATTGAGCGCGACTTGCAGACAAGAAGGAGAACCCCATGACCGAATGCACCACCATTGCACCCGCCTCCACGCCTGCCTCCACGCCTGCCTTCCCGCTGGACCAGTGGTATGTCGCCGGCTTTGCCTGGGAGCTGCAGGACGCGCCACTGGCACGCACCCTGCTGGGCCGGCCCGTCGTGCTGTTTCGCACGCCCGATGGCAGCGTCGCCGCGCTGGAGGACCGCTGCTGCCACCGCGAGCTGCCGCTGTCCTGCGGCACGGTGGAGGCGCGGGGCCTGCGCTGCGGCTACCACGGCCTGCTGTTCGACCGCGCCGGCCAGTGCCTGGAGATTCCGGGCCAGCAGCGCATACCGCCCAAGGCCTGCGTCAAGTCCTTCGACCTGCGCGAGCGTGACCAGATCCTCTGGATCTGGATGGGCGCCACGCCCGATTCCGTGCCCGCGCAGGAGCCGCCCGCCTATCCCGTGCACGGCGATGCGCGCTACCGCTTAGGCGGCGATGTCTACCACTACGACGCGCCCTACCAGCTCATCCACGACAACCTGCTGGACCTCAGCCACCTGGGCTATGTGCACCTCAAGACCATTGGCGGCAATGCCGGCATCCACATGAATGCGGAGCTGCAGGTCCGCCAGGACGGGGACAGCGTCACCGTGCTGCGCTGGATGCCCGACTCCGACCCGCCGCCCACCTATGCGGCGGCCTGGCCGTTCGCGGGCCGCATCGACCGCTGGCAGGAGGTGGAGTTCCACCCCTCGCACGTGTGCATCTGGACCGGCGCCATGGACGCAGGCAGCGGCCGGCTCGACGATCCGCAGCGCGAGGGCTTTCACATGCGGGGATTTCACGGCGTGACGCCGGAGACCGAGCATTCGGCCCACTACTTCTGGACCATTGCCACCAACCCGCATCCCGACATGCAGGACACCACGCGCCTGGTGATCGACCAGACGGCTGCCACCTTCGAGGAGGACAAGGTCGTCATCGAGGCCCAGTTCCGCAACCAGCAGCGCTTTGGCGCACGCCCCGTCATCGATATCCACGTGGACGCCGGCCCCAACCGCGCGCGCCGCGTGATCAGCCGGCTGCGCGAGGCCAGCGCCCGGGCGCTGGCGGCGGCCTGATTTTTCCGAACCCATCCCTTTCCGCGATTTCTTCCCATGCAAGCCAACCCCATCCTCCAGGTGCGCGTCGCGCGCAAATGCGCCGAGGCGCAGGACATCTGCAGCCTTGAACTCGTGCCGCTGGACGGCCAGAGCCTGCCCGCCTTCACGGCCGGCTCGCACATCGACCTGCACCTGCCCGGCGGCCTGGTGCGCCAGTACTCGCTGTGCAACGACCCGCAGGACACCGGCCGCTACGTGGTCGGCGTGCTGCGCGAGGCCGCCTCGCGCGGCGGCTCGGCCGCCGTGCACGAACAGGTGCAGGAAGGCCAGCAGATCGCCATCGGCGCGCCGCGCAACCACTTCGCGCTGCATGCGGGTGGCCCTGCGCGGCATCTGCTGCTGGCCGGCGGCATAGGCATCACGCCCGTGCTGGCCATGGCGCGCCAGCTGGCGCGCGAGGGTGCCGACTTCGAACTGCACTACTGCGCGCGTTCGCGCGAGCGCATGGCCTTCACGGCCCTGCTGCAGTCCATGCCCTGGGCCGACCGCGTGCACCTGCATGTGGATTGCGAGGGTGCGCTCGACATGGCGCAGCTCCTCGGCGCCCCGCAGGCGGGCCTGCACCTGTATGTCTGCGGCCCACGCGGCTTCATGGACGCGGCCCTGGGCATGGCTCGCGCATCGGGCTGGAGCGAGGACCGCCTGCACTACGAATTCTTTGCAGGCGAGGCCGTGCAGCGCGAGGGCGATGCCGGGTTCGAGATCGAGATCGCCAGCACCGGCCAGGTGGTGCGCGTGGCGCCGGAGCAGACCGTGGTCCAGGCCCTGGCCGGTATCGGCGTGGAGGTGCAGACCTCGTGCGAGCAGGGCGTGTGCGGCACCTGCCTCACGCGTGTGCTCTCGGGCGAGCCCGAGCACCGCGACATGTACCTGACCGACGACGAGCAGGCCGCCTGCGACCAGTTCCTGCCCTGCTGCTCGCGCGCGAAATCCGCCCGGCTGGTGCTGGACCTGTAGCGCTGGATCCGGCCGGCCGGCGCACAATGAGGTTTTCCCCAAGGCCCGCCCTGTGGCGGCGGGCGCCGCCTTCCTGCCATGCAACCTGCCCTGCTCGTGCTCAACTTCAATACCGAGGCCCATCTGCGCCAGATGGCCCAGGCCTTTCCCTCCTTCGACCTGCTCTACGCGCCCGACGCCGCCCAGTGCGAGGCCGCCATCGCCGAGCACGGCACGCGCATACAGGCCGTGCTGACCATAGGCTCCATCGGCCTGTCGGCCGCGCAGATGCAGCGCATGCCCGCCCTCAGGCTGGTCTGCGCGCTGGGCGCGGGCTACGAGAACATCGATGTCGCCCATGCGCAGGCCCACGGCATTGCCGTGGGCAACGGCGCAGGCACCAATGACGACTGCGTGGCCGACCATGCCATGGGCCTGCTGATCGCCTCCGTGCGCGGCCTGGTGCGCCTGGACCGCGCCACGCGCGACGGCGTCTGGCGCACCGCCATGCCGCTGCCGCCCAATGTCTCGCACAAGCGCCTGGGCATCCTGGGCATGGGCGCCATCGGCGCCAAGATCGCCCAGCGCGCGCTGGGCTTCGAGATGGAAATCGGCTACCACAACCGCAGCCCGCGCAGCGGGCTACCCCACCGCTACTTCGGCGACCTGCTGTCCCTGGCGCAATGGGCCGATGTGCTGGTGGTCGCCACGCCGGGCGGCCCGGGTACGCGCCATCTCGTCAACGCCCAGGTGCTGGACGCACTGGGCCCGCAGGGCCATCTGGTCAATATCGCGCGCGGCAGCGTGGTCGATACCGCCGCCCTGGCCGCCGCCGTGCGCGAAGGCCGCCTTGCCGGAGCGGGCCTGGATGTCTACGAAAGCGAACCCGCGCCCCCAGCCGAACTGCTGGACCTGGACGCCGTGGTGCTCACCCCCCATGTGGGCGGCTGGTCGCCCGAAGCCGTGCAGGCCTCGGTGGACCGCTTCATCGCCAACATGCGCTGCCACCTGGAAGGCCGCCCGCTGGTCTCGCCCGTCACGGCCTGAGGCCGGATTCAGCCCTTTACCTCCCAAGAGCTGCTGCCAGGTGCAGCAGTCCCATGACCAGGCAGATGGCTGAGGACACATGCCAGAAGCGGTCGCTGTTGTCCGGAAAGCGTGGTTTCAACCACGGATAGGCCACGGCCCGCGCCACCAGCACCAGGCCGGCCCCGGCCAGCACCGGGCGCATGAAGGGCAGGGGGCCCAGCAGGCCCGCGCCTGCCAGCGCATACCCCGCCAGCAGCGACAGAACCACGCCGATGGCCGCCGACACCAGCGGCGGATACCAGTGCCCGGCCTCGGCCATGCGCGCCATGCGCTCGCCGGCACCCATGAGCCGCAGCCCACGTCCCCCCCAAACGATGCAGGCGAAGTGGGCCAGCGCGGCCGCCGTGTCGAACAGGGCGGCGGCCAGGGCCAGCAGTTGCACGCCCTTCACGGCAGGGCTTCCCACGCGCCGGTGTGCTGATGCTTCTTCATGGTGTATTCCTTGGGATTTGCTGCAATGGTCGGCCACTGTAGTGCTTAAACTCCGGGCAGAAAACTCGCCTTGTGCTCAGGTTTTGCCGCATGCCCTCCCATACCTCCGCTACCACTGAATCCCAGAGAAGAAGACAGCCCGTGCAGGCCCGTGCGCAGCGCACGCTGGAGGCCATTCTTCAGGCAGCAGCTCAGATTCTGGTCAACGAGGGCGAAGCCGCGCTCACCACCAATCGCATTGCCGAGCGCGCAGGCGTCTCCATCGGCACGCTCTACCAGTACTTCCCCGACAAGCAGGTCGTCTTGCGCGCCATGGTCGATGGCCAGCGCCTTGCGGCCGTCGCGGCCATCGAGACCTGGCTGGAGCAGGCGTCGGAACAGCGCCTGCCGCGCGAGGCCGTGGCGCGCGGCGTGGTCGCCTGCATCGTCGAGGGCTTTGCGGGCCGCACGCCTGCGCGGCGCAAGCTGGCGCGCTTTGCCTGGCGCCAGGATGGTGACGAGCGCATTGCCCTGTCCATGCGCGAGACCGCCGAGCGCATGGCCGCCCACCTGCAGCGCTGGGGCGGCCCCTCGCTGTCCTATGCGCGCCTTTACGTGGCCACGCGGGCCGTGCTGGGCACGGTGCGCTTCGCCTCGCTGGAGGCCTCGCCGCTGATCGCCTCGGGTGCACTGGAGGAGCTGCTGTGCGAGATGGGGACAGACATGTTGCTGGGTGGCGTGCAGGGCGCCGGCGCTGCTGCCTCATAGAGGCTGTTCCATTCGCCGAGGCCATCATGGGGCATGGCGTTCGTTGATGGCGTGCCGGAGGCCCGGGCTGTTCCTGCGCAGCAGGATGGCGAAAAAAAAAGGCCCCGCAGAGCGGGGCCTTTTGCTTCTACCGGAGTGTGCGATCAACCGATAGCATTCTAACGAGTTCGCGCGGCAATGGCTTTCTCCGCCACATCCACCAGGTCGGCGCCGACCTGCTGCTTCCACTTGTCGTAGACGGGGCGCGTGGCCTTGACGAAGGCTTCGCGCTCGGCCGGCGTGAGCTGGGTCACGGTCACGCCGTTGGCGGCCAGGTCCTTGAGCAGGGGCTTGTCGGCCTCGATCATGCCCTTGCGCGCGATCACGACCTGCTCCTTGGCCGCGTCCACGGCGGCCTGGCGCACGATGTCCTGGTCTTCCTTGGTCCAGGTGGCCCAGATGTCCTTGTTGACCACGAAGATCAGCGGATCGTTGATGTAGCCCCACAGCGTCAGATGCTTCTGGCCCACAGACTGCAGCTTGGCGGCCATGTAGACCGAGACGGGGTTTTCCTGGCCGTCCACGGCGCCGCTGGCCATGGCGGGCTGGGCATCGGCCCAGCTCATCTGCGTGGGGTTGGCGCCCAGCGCGGTGAAGGTGTCCAGGAACAGCGGCGAGCCCACGACGCGGATCTTCAGGCCCTTGAGGTCGGCAGGGGTCTTGATGGCGTGCTTGGAGTTGCTGATCTCGCGGTAGCCGTTCTCGCCCCAGGCCAGCGGCACCACGCCGGCCTTGTCCAGGCGCTGGAACAGGCGCTTGCCGGGCTCGCCATGCGTGAGCGCGTCGGCGGCCGCGTAGTCGGGCATCAGGAAGGGCAGGGCGAACAGGTTCAGCTCCTTGATCTGGGGCGACCAGTTCAGCGTGGAGCCCACGGCCATGTCGATCACGCCCTGGCGCAGCGCGCTGAATTCGCGCGTCTGGTCGCCCTGGATCAGGGACACGCCTGGGTAGAGCTTGATGTTGATGCGGCCGTTGGTGCGCTCGCGCACCTTGTTGGCCCAGATCTCGCCGCCCTTGCCCCAGGGAAAGGCCGTGCCCAGCACCAGCGACATGCGGTACTCGCTCTTGTACTTGGCCGGTGTTTGCGCCACTGCGGGAGCGGACGAAAGGGCCAGGGCCGCCGCTGCGGCCAGGCCGCTGGCGAGGAAAGTGCGAAGTTTCATTGCGAAGGTCTCCTTGTTGAATTTTTGGGAAATCAGTAGCCCAGGCGTGCTGGGAGCCAGAGAGCCAGCTGCGGGAAGGCGATCACGGCGATCATCACCAGGAACATGGCCAGCAGCATGGGGCCGACCCAGCGCACGGTGGACTCCATGCGCACGCCCGCGATGCGGCAGGACACCATCAGGTTCACGGCCAGCGGCGGCGTGAACTGGCCCAGCGCCACCTTGAGCGTGAGGATGACGCCGAACCACACCGGGTCCCAGTGGTAGTGCTGCATGATCGGCAGCAGCAGCGGCACGAAGATCAGGAAGATGGAGATGCCGTCCAGGAACATGCCCACGGTGATCAGCAGCAGGATCAGCAGCGCCATCACGCCGTACTCGCCCAGGCCCGATTCCACGATGGCCTTGGCCACCGGATCGATCACGCCCAGCGTGGACAGCGAGAACGCGAATATGCCGGCCAGCGACACCACCAGCAGGATCACGGCCGACAGCTCGCCGGCCTCGCGCAGGATGGGATACAGGTCGCGCAGCGTGATGGTGCGGTGGATCACCATGCCCACGAACAGGCCGTAGAACACGGCCACCACGGCGGCCTCGGTAGGGGTGAACCAGCCGGCGCGCATGCCGCCCAGGATCAGCACCGGGGCGGCCAGGCCCCAGGAGGCCTCGCGCAGGCTGCGCCAGAACGGCGGGCGCGGCATGGACGATTCCAGCGCACCCATCCTGTGCCTGCGCGACATCCACACGGCCGGAACGATCAGCGCCACGCCGGCCAGGATGCCGGGGATCATGCCGGCCGCAAACAGCGCCGGCACCGAGGCGCCGGGCACCAGCACCGAGTAGATGATGAAGGCCACGGACGGCGGGATCAGGATGTCGGTGGCCGCAGCCGCGCCCACCACGCTGGCCGAGAAGCTGCCGGGATAGCCGGCGCGGCTCATGGCCGCGATCATCACGCCGCCCACGGCAGCGGCATTGGCCGGGCCCGAGCCCGAGATGCCGCCCAGGAACATGGCCACGGCAATCGCCACCAGGGGCAGCATGCCGGGGCCGCGGCCCACGATGGCCACGGCGAAGTTCACCAGGCGCAGCGCCACGCCCGAGCGGTCGAAGATCGAGCCCACGAGCACGAACATCGGAATCGCCAGCAGCGGGTACTTGCCCAGGCCGGCATAGAAGTTCTGCGGCACTGCCAGCAGGCCGAACCACTGCGTGTCGGGGCTGGCCAGCGCGATGGCGGCCGCACCTGCCAGGCCCAGGGCCGCGCCGATGGGCACGCCCAGGAGCATCAGGCCCAGGAAGGCGATGAAGAGCAGGGTCGCGATCATGGCGCCTTCTCCTCGTCCACGAATGCGCCGGGGCGCCCCTGGCGCAGGAACAGTTGCAGCGCGCGCAGCGTGATCAGCGCCGAGCAGATGGGCAGCCACATCGAATACCACCACTGCGGCACGCCGATGCCGGGCGAGGTTTCCTCGAAACGGTAGTCGTCCCAGACCACGCGCACGCTCAGTGCGGCGATCACCGCGAACAGCAGGGCCACCATCAGCGTGCCGAAGCGCGCCAGGCGCTTCCTGCGCAGGGCGCTGCCGCCTTCGGCGAAGTATTCGATGCGGATGTGGGCGTTGCGCGCCACGGCCGCCGAGCCCGCGACCATGGCCAGCAGGATCATCAGGAAGACCGAGATTTCCTCGGTCCACGCGAAGGACGAGGAGGTGAAGTAGCGCACCAGCACATTGGCGAAGGTGATCAGGGCCAGCAGGGCCATGATGACCACGGTGAGCCAGTCCTCGATGCGCAGCGAACGCGGCTCGTCCGGCTGGGAAGGCGTCTCAGCGGCGCCGTTTTCGGTGGGAGGGGATGACATGGACGCGGGGAGTCAGAAAATTACACATGGCGGGGCAGATGCAGTCACTGAGCTTCCTCGGCGTCGTGTGCCGGGGGCCGTGAGGAAAAAATGTCACATTGGGTAAATGCGGCGCAGCGCCATTATGTGCGCATACGAGCGCCGCATCAGATGGCGGTTTCCTCAGTGTGGCGGCCCATGCGGGACGATGATACGGGCATGCCCGGCGTGGAGGCACCGAGGAAGGGCCTACGCCGGCCGCGCCGCCCCGCACCGAGGGTGTCGTCCCCCTCCCGGAGAGAGAGGGGGAAGCGGCGTAGCCGCTCAGGGGGTGCCTTCCATCACAGCGGATAATGGCGGGCATGGAAACCAAATGGCTAGAAGATTTCGTCAGCCTGGCTGAAACACGCAGTTTCAGCCGCTCCGCCCAACTGCGGCATGTGACGCAACCTGCGTTCTCGCGCCGCATCCAGGCACTGGAGGCCTGGGCCGGCACCGACCTTGTGGACCGCAGCTCCTACCCGACCCGGCTCACGCCGGCCGGCAAGACCATGTATGACCAGGCGCTGGAAATGCTGCAGTCGCTGCAGAGCACGCGCACCATGCTGCGGGCCCATGTCAGCGCGGGCAAGGGCATGGTGGGGTTTGCCGTGCCGCACACGCTGGCCTTCACCTTCTTCCCGAACTGGGTCTCCAGCGTGCAGGCCAAGTTCGGGCCGTTCCGCAGCCGGCTGTTCGCGCTCAACGTGCACGACGCCGTGATGCGCCTGGTCGAGGGCGGCTGCGACCTGCTGATCGCCTACTTCCATCCGTCCCAGCCCTTCCAGCTTGACCCGGCGCGCTACGAGATGGTCAGCCTGGGCCATGAGGTGCTCGCCCCCTACGCCAGGCCCGACGCCGACGGCCTGCCGCTGCACCAGCTGCCGGGCCGCCAGGGCCAGCCGCTGCCCTACCTGGGCTATGCGCCGGGCGCCTACCTGGGCCGCGTGACGGAACTCATCCTCAAGGAAGCGGCCGAGGCCGTGCACCTGGAGCGCGTCTACGAGACCGACATGGCCGAAGGCCTCAAGGCCATGGCGCTGGAAGGCCATGGCGTGGCCTTTTTGCCATTCAGCGCCGTGCGCAACGAGCTGGAGGCCGGCCGCCTGGTCAGCGCGGCACCTGCCGGTGACGACGGTTTCCGCATGGACATGGAAGTGCGTGCCTACCGCGAAAAACCCACCAGCAAGGATGCGCCCCAGGGCGTGGCCGGCGCGCTGTGGAACTTCCTGCTGGAGCAGGGCGAGACCATCGGCTGACACGCCAGGCGGCACACATGAAGACAAAGGGGCTCTCGAGCCCCTTTTTGCTGCACGCTGGTGCACGGCAAAGCCCGTCAAGAGACCGACTTGGTGCATGGGTTATGCCTAGGGTAAACACCTATTATGCATGGCATGCATAAGGGTTTCTGCAAACGGCATTGGCTGTGCTGCCACGCCTGGCATTAGAGTGCGCGCACAGCAGCCACGCCGTGTGCAGGCCCGCAGGCGCGCTGGATCGGGCAAAAAACGCGTGCCATGGCACGGCAGTTGCTTACCTGAATCTGGCTGACGTGCTGGAAAGCCCTAGCACGTGTCGGTGCTCCAGCACCGTGCGTGATTGCACAATATGTGTCACATCGTTGATAGTTCGAGCCAGCCCACAAGGCGACTCGACCGTTCTCATCAAGACCGTTTTCGTTCTCATCTCAGGAGACCCGTATGAAGAAGCATTTGTTGGCCATCGCCGTGACCGCCCTGGCTGCAGGCAGCGCTTTTGCGCAGGCTGGCGACACCCTGGCCAAGATCAAGTCCTCCGGCGCCGTGACGCTGGGCGTGCGTGAATCCTCCGGCCTGGGCTATACGCTGGGCAATGGCAAGTACGTGGGCTTCCACACCGAGATGGGCGAGCGCGTGCTGGCCGACATCCAGAAGCAGCTGGGCCTGGCCAAGCTGGACATCAAGTACCAGCCCGTCACCTCGCAGAACCGTATCCCCCTGGTGACCAATGGCACCGTGGACATCGAGTGCGGCTCCACCACCAACAGCCAGGCCCGCCAAAAGGATGTGGCCTTCGCCGTGACCACCTATGTGGAAGAAGTGCGCATCGCCGTCAAGGGCAACTCCGGCATCACCGGCATCAAGGACCTGAACGGCAAGACCATCGTCACGACGACGGGCACCACCTCGGTGCAGACCCTGCGCAAGAACAAGCGCGCCGACGGCCTGACCTTCAAGGAAGTCATGGGCAAGGACCACGCCGACAGCTTCCTGATGCTGGAAACCGGCCGTGCCGACGCCTTCATCATGGACGGCTCCATCCTGGCCGCCAACATCTCCAAGTCCAAGGCACCTGCCGACTACAAGATCGTCGGCGAAACCCTGTCGGTCGAGCCCATCGCCTGCATGCTGCGCAAGGACGACCCCGCCTTCAAGAAGGCCGTGGACGACTCCATCAAGCGCCAGATCGCCGACGGCTCCCTGGCCAAGCTCTATGACAAGTGGTTCATGCAGCCGATTCCCCCGGCCAACGTGAAGGTCGGCCTGCCGCTGTCCGACGCCACCAAGGACGCATGGGCCAACCCCAACGACAAGCCCATGGAGTCGTACGAAGTCAAGTAAGCACCAGCTGAATGCCGCCCCTTCTGCCATGCGGTTGGAAGGGGCGTTTTTTGTTGCGGCGCCGTTTTTGCCGGTAGTGCATTTTTCAAGAATCTGAATAAAGAGGTGCTCCTATGAGTTGGGATTGGCAGGTGTTCTGCCAGGACACCATTACCCAAGAGGTCGGTCAAAGCTGCTTCGGCAAGAACGGCGACATCACCTACCTCGACTGGATGCTGTCGGCCTGGGGCTGGACCATTTCCGTGTCGCTGCTGTCGCTGTTGATCGCATTGATCGTCGGCTCGCTGATCGGCACGCTGCGCACGCTGCCCGACCGGCCGTGGATCGTGCGGCTGGGCAATGCCTGGGTCGAACTGTTCCGCAATATTCCGCTGCTGGTCCACATCTTCATGTGGTACCACGTGGTGCCGTCCATCTTCCCCGCGCTGAAGTCCCTGCCGGGCTTCGTGCTCGTGGTGCTGGCGCTGGGCTTCTTCACCTCGGCCCGTATCGCCGAGCAGGTGCGTTCCGGCATCCAGGCGCTGCCGCGCGGCCAGCGCTATGCGGGCATGGCGCTGGGTTTCACCACGTTCCAGTACTACCGCTACGTGCTGCTGCCCATGGCGTTTCGCATCATCATTCCGCCGCTGACCAGCGAGACCATGAACGTGTTCAAGAACTCGTCCGTGGCGTTTGCCGTGTCCGTGGCCGAACTGACCATGTTCGCCATGCAGGCGCAGGAAGAGACTTCGCGCGGCATCGAGATCTACCTGGCCGTCACCGGCCTGTATGTGGTCTCCGCCTTTGCCATCAACCGCATCATGGCCTTCATCGAGAAGCGCTCGCGCGTCCCGGGCCTGATCGCTGCCAGCGGCGGAGGACACTGACATGAACCTGCAAATCGACTGGTCGTTCTTCACCTGGGACCTGTTCAGCAACTTCGTGCTGAAGGGCCTGTACTTCAGCCTGACGCTGACCGTCATCGCCACCATCGGCGGTGTGCTCTTCGGCACGCTGCTGGCGCTGATGCGCCTGTCGGGCAAGAAATGGCTCGATGTGCCCGCCACGCTCTACGTCAACGGCATGCGCTCCGTGCCGCTGGTGATGGTGATCCTGTGGTTCTTCCTGCTGATGCCGCTGATCATCGGGCGGCCCATCGGCGCCGAGGTCTCGGCCATCATCACCTTCATCGCCTTCGAGGCGGCCTACTTCAGCGAGATCATGCGCGCGGGCATCCAGTCCATCCCGCGCGGCCAGGTCTTCGCGGGCCAGGCCATGGGCATGACCTATGGGCAGAACATGCGCCTCGTGGTGCTGCCCCAGGCCTTCCGCAACATGCTGCCCGTGCTGCTGACGCAGACCATCATCCTGTTCCAGGACACCTCGCTGGTCTACGCCATCGGTGCCTACGACATGCTCAAGGGCTTCGAAGTGGCCGGCAAGAACTACGGCCGTCCCATCGAATCCTATCTGGCCGCTGGCGTGACCTACTTCGTGCTGTGCTATTCGCTGTCCTGGGCAGTGAAGCGCCTGCACAAGAAAATTGCCATCATTCGATGAGCCAGCACCCCATTGAGGAATTGCAATGATTGAACTCAAGAACGTTTCCAAGTGGTACGGCAGCTTTCAAGTGCTGACCGACTGCTCCACCAACATCCAGAAGGGTGAGGTCGTGGTGGTCTGCGGCCCGTCGGGCTCGGGCAAGTCCACGCTGATCAAGACCATCAACGCGCTGGAGCCCTTCCAGAAGGGCGAGATCTTCGTGGACGGCGTGGCCGTGCACGATCCCAAGACCAACCTGCCCAAGCTGCGCAGCCGCGTGGGCATGGTGTTCCAGCACTTCGAGCTGTTCCCGCACCTGTCGGTGACCGAGAACCTGACGATCGCCCAGGTCAAGGTGCTGGGCCGCAGCGCGGACGACGCCAGGAAGCGCGGCCTCAAGATGCTGGACCGCGTGGGCCTGACGGCGCACAAGGACAAGTTCCCGGGCCAGCTGTCGGGCGGCCAGCAGCAGCGCGTGGCCATTGCGCGCGCGCTGTCCATGGACCCCATCGTGATGCTGTTCGACGAACCCACCTCCGCGCTGGACCCCGAAATGGTCGGCGAAGTGCTGGACGTGATGATTGGCCTGGCCAACGAAGGCATGACCATGATGTGCGTGACCCACGAAATGGGCTTTGCGCGCAAGGTGGCCAGCCGCGTGATCTTCATGGACGTGGGCGGCAAGATCCTGGAGGACTGCTCCAAGGACGAATTCTTCGGCAACCCGGAAGCGCGCCAGCCCCGGACCAAGGAATTCCTCAACAAGATCCTGCAGCACTGAACCGGTGCGGCCCTTGCGGGCACGACAATCAAGGGGGCGCTTCGGCGCCCCTTTTTTGTGGCCGCGGCGAGACGATGATGAGAATCGTTCTCGATACAATCGCCGGCTCAGCTGTTTGCACCGTGCTCCAGATCCCGCCCCCATTTCCCCGCCACCGGACAATTTCCACATCCGCCGTGCCATGCCTGCCATGAAGCGCGACGACGCCCCGGGAGAGCCCGGTGGCCATTCCCGCAGTCTCTACACCCGCTGGCGCAAGCCGCTGCAGCGCATGCTGGCGCGGTACTTCAAGAGCCCGGCCGATATCGAGGATGCCTCCCAGGAAGTCTTCGTGCGCATGCTGTCGGCCGACAAGCGCCTGCCTGTGGACGAAGAGCGGCCCTATCTGCATCAGGTCGTGCGCAGCGTGGCGGCCTTCACGCACCGCACGGCGCCGCAGCAGGCCGGTGTGCGGCTGGTGTCCGTGGAGGATTGCTGCGACGAGGTCGAGGCCCTGCCGGCCCGCGACGGAGCCGACCATGCGCTGGACGATGAGCGCCGCCAGCGCCTGGCCCGGCTGCGCGATGCCCTGAACGAGCTGCCCGAGCGCCAGCGCCAGGCCTTCGTGCTGCACCGCGTGCAGGAACTGACGCTGGAGCAGACGGCCGAGCGCATGGACATCACCGTGCGCATGGTCTCGCGCCACCTGAGCCGGGCACTGTCCTATTGCGAGATCCGCGTACGCTACGCCAGCGCCGAGCAAATGCGTGCCCTGCTGCGCGCAGACGAGCAGCGGCCGGGCGCCGCAGAGAACACACGATGAGCAACGAACTTCCCCCGGGCGTTTCGCCGCAGGAGCTGGTGGGGCTGCATGACAACGCGG
>NZ_JTKZ01000886.1:0-9804 GCF_000799035.1 Delftia sp. ZNC0008 | reverse complement strand
CCGCGTCCTGCGAGCACGGCGGCGCCGTGCGGCGGCATGCCGATCAGGCCAGTTCGGCGATCAGCTCGATTTCCACGCAGGAGCCCAGCGGGATCTGGGCCACGCCGAAGGCGCTGCGCGCATGCGTGCCGGCATCGCCGAAGACCTGGCCCAGCAGCTCGCTGCAGCCGTTGGCCACCAGGTGCTGCTCGGTGTAGTCGCCCGTGGAGTTGACCAGGCACATCAGCTTGACGATGCGGCGCACGCGGCCCAGGTCGCCGCCGGCGGCGTGCTGGAGCGTGCCCATCAGGTCGATGGCGATGGCGCGCGCGGCCTGCTGGCCGTCGTCAGTCTGCAGATCACGGCCCAGCTGGCCTGCCCAGACCTTGCCGTCCTTGCGTGCGATATGGCCGCTCAGGAACACCAGATTGCCCGTCTGCACATAGGGCACGTAGGCTGCCGCCGGGATGGCAGGCGACGGCAGTTCGATGTTCAGGGCCTTCAGTTGTTCGTAAACGCTCATCGTTGATTCCTTCGAGACAAGAAAAATCCGGCGCCAGTGCCGGGGTGGCGGACAGTGTGACACAGCCCCCGTGCACCCTGGCATGTCAGGGCCTGGGCTTCCGTCAGTCTGATTGTTGTCTGAATCCGAGGCGGTGCATGGTGGCTGCGCGGCATCCGCTCCTAGCATGTGTGGATGCACCCTGCGGCAGCTGCCCAAACTCTCTCGCCGTCTTCCTGGACGCCCCTGCTGCTCGGCTGCGTGGCCGGTGCGGCCTGGCAGGTCACGCAGCCGCGCCTGTGGCCGCTGTGGATATATCTGCTCTTGGCGTGCATGGGGCTGGCAGGCCTGGCATGGAGGGCGTGGCGGGCATGGGCAGGCCGGCGCTGCCGTGTTGTGCACGGCCTGTGGGCCGCTGTCTGCGCCGCCTTGCTGATGGGCGGGTTGACAGGCTGGCGTGCCCAGGACTTTGCGGGCCAGGCGCTGTCTCCGCCGTTGGAGGGGCGTGACCTGCGCATCGTCGGCGTCGTGGCATCGCTGCCCCAGAACATGGCCCAGGGCATGCGCTGGCGCATGGCCGTGGAGCAGGCGCAGATCGCGGGCCGCGAAGAGGCCCTGGCTCCGTTTCCCGGGTTGATTGAGCTGTCCTGGTACGCAGCCCGGGGCCGGGCGTCCAAGGGCGCCGCAGCGTCGCTGCCCGTCCTGCGCCCGGGCCAGCGCTGGGCCCTGACCGTACGGCTCAAGCGCCCGCATGGCGCGCGCAATCCCCACGGTTTCGACTATGAGCTGTGGCAGTGGGAGCAGGGCGTGCAGGCCACGGGCTATGTGCGCGAACAGCCAGCGGCGAGCCTGCTGGCCGACACCGGCGCCTACGCCCTGCAGCGCTGGCGCCAGCAGATGCGCGAGGCCATCGTGAACCGGGCAGCCGCACTCGCGCAAGCCATGCAGCGCGTAGGCATGGACCCCGCGCAGTCGCCGCGCATGCTGGGCGTGGTGGCCGCCCTGGCCATGGGCGATCAGCAGGCCATTGCGCGTGACGATTGGACGCTGTTCCGCCATACCGGCGTGGCCCATTTGATGAGTATTTCCGGACTGCATATCACCCTGTTCGCATGGCTGGCTGCGCTGGTCGTGGGGCGACTGTGGCGTTGCAGTGCCCGGGCCTGCCTGTGGTGCCCGGCACCGCAGGCGGCGCTGCTGGCCGGCGTGCTGCTGGCGGGCGGCTATGCCCTGTTCAGCGGCTGGGGTCTGCCGGCGCAGCGCACGGTGTGCATGCTGGCAACGGTGGCCGCGTTGCGCGTCACAGGGCTGCGCTGGCCCTGGCCCGCCGTGTGGTGCCTGGCGCTGGCCGTGGTTGTCGTGCTCGATCCCTGGGCCCTGTGGCAGGCGGGCTTCTGGCTGAGTTTTGTCGCCGTGGGCGTGCTGCTGGCGACCGATGCACGCATGCAGGGCGCGGTGCGGCCGTCGCTGCCCGCCCGTGCCCTGGCGTTGTGGGGTGAGCAGTGGCGCATCACTCTGGCGCTGGCGCCACTGGGGCTGATGCTGTTTGGCCAGCTGTCGCTGTCGGGGCTGCTGGCCAATCTGGCCGCGATTCCCTGGGTGACTTTCGTGGTCACGCCACTGGCCTTGCTGGGGGCCTTGTGGCCCCCGTTCTGGACGGGCGCGGCGCTGGCGTTGGCGCCGCTGCTGGAACTGCTGCAGTGGCTGGACCGGTGGGGCTGGGCCGTGTTGCAGCTGCCGCAGCCGCCGCTGTGGGCGGGGCTGGCTGCGCTGGGTGCAGGCCTGGCGCTGGTGGCTCCGGTGCCGGCCGGATGGCGTTGCTGGGGCCTGGCCATGTGCCTGCCGGCCCTGTGGTGGCCGCCGGCCGCACCGGCGCATGGCGAGTTCGATTTGATGGCCGTGGACATAGGCCAGGGCAATGCCGTGCTGCTGCGCACGGCCCGGCACGCCCTGCTGTATGACACGGGTCCGCAGTACGGCATGGACAGCAATGCCGGCGAACGGGTGCTGGTGCCGCTGCTGCAGGCCCTGGGGCTGCGCCTGGATGCGCTGTGGCTCAGCCACCGCGACGGCGACCATACGGGCGGCGCCTTGGCCGTGCATGCCGCGCAGCCGCAGGCCGAGGTCTGGGGATCGGACTCCGTGATCCTGGACCCCGCTCTGGCCGGCCTGGGCGCCGTGCGCCGATGTGAGGCCGGCCAGCAGTGGGAGTGGGATGGCGTGCAGATGCAGGTGCTGCATCCACCCGCGGGCGAACCGCTGCCGGCCGCGCAGGCCCTGGCCCACGCCAATGCGGGCAGCTGCGTGCTGCTGCTGCGTTCGGCATCCGGGGTGCAGGCCTTGCTGGCCGGCGATATCGAGGCTGCACAGGAAAGGGCGCTGGCGCAGGCCGGCGCCCTCACGCCCGTGCAGTGGCTGCTGGTGCCGCACCACGGCAGCCGCACCTCATCGAGCACTGCTCTGGTGCAGGCCCTGGCACCGCGCTGGGCCATGGTTCAGGCGGGATACCGCAGCCGTTATGGACATCCGGTCCCCGAGGTGGTGCGGCGCTATGAGGCCAACGGCTCCAGTGTGGTGCAGTCGGCCCGCTGCGGCGCAGCGCATTGGCGCTCTGCCGATCCCGCACAGCTGGTCTGCGAGCGGGAGCGGGCGCGCCGTTACTGGGACATGCATGTCACGCACGTCAGGCACATCACGCAGAGGCAGGGCGGATAGGACGGGTGCCGATGGCCGCGCAGCCGGCATATGCTGGATACCGCTTGTCCGGATTGAGGTTACCTATCGCTACACTGGTGCGATACGAGGGCTGGCCCGCAGCTTGCTTTACCTCGTACACATGCAGCGACAGGAGGTGACGAATGCATCCATTTGACGAGATGTACACGATGACGCCGTTCGACGGCAGCGATGTGCGCCTGCACTACAAGGACTATGCGCAATGGCTTGCGCGCCAGTCCGAACAGACGCTGCGAGCGCGCAGCGCCGAGGCCGAGATCATCTTCCGGCGCGTAGGCATCACGTTCGCCGTCTACGGCGACAAGGATGAAAGTGGCGCCGGCACCGAGCGCCTCATTCCCTTCGACCTGATTCCGCGCGTCATCCCGTCCCATGAATGGGAGCGCATGCAGGCAGGCCTGGTGCAGCGCGTGACGGCGCTCAACCGCTTTCTGCACGACGTCTACCACGACCAGGAAATCCTGCGCGCGGGCCTGCTGCCGCGCGAGCTGGTGCTGAACAACAGCCAGTACCGCCCCGAGATGCGGGGCCTTGCCGTGCAGGGCGGCATCTACGCCCACATCGCCGGCATCGACATCGTGCGTGCCGCCAATGCCCAGGGCGAGGGCGTGTACTACGTGCTGGAGGACAACCTGCGCGTGCCTTCGGGCGTGTCTTACATGCTGGAGAACCGCCGCATGATGATGCGGCTGTTCCCCGACCTGTTCTCCCGTCATCCCGTGGAGCCCGTGGCCCACTATCCCGACATGCTGCTGGAGACGCTGCGCGCCAGCGCTCCGGCCGGCACGCCCGAGCCCACGGTGGTGGTGCTCACGCCCGGCATGTACAACAGCGCCTACTTCGAGCACGCCTTCCTGGCCCAGCAGATGGGCGTGGAGCTGGTCGAGGGCCAGGACCTGGTGGTGGACAAGGACGTGGTCTACATGCGCACCACGCGCGGCCTGCAGCGCGTGGACGTGATCTACCGGCGCGTGGACGATGATTTTCTGGACCCCGAAGTCTTCCGTCCCACCTCCACGCTGGGCTGCCCCGGCCTCATGCGCGCCTACCGCGCGGGCAACGTCAGCATCTGCAATGCGGCGGGCACGGGGGTGGCCGACGACAAATCGGTCTATCCCTATGTGCCGGAGATGATCCGCTTCTACCTGGGCGAGGAACCCATTCTGCAGAACGTGCCGACCTGGCTGTGCCGCAAGCCCGACGACCTGCGCTACGTGCTCGACCACCTGGATGAGCTGGTGGTCAAGGAAGTCCACGGCGCCGGTGGCTACGGCATGCTGATCGGGCCTGCCGCCTCGCGCGGCGAGATAGAGGATTTCCGCCGCGCGCTCATTGCCAATCCCGGCGGCTACATCGCGCAGCCCACGCTGGCGCTGTCCACCTGCCCCACCCTGGTGGAGCAGGGCATCGCGCCAAGGCATATCGACCTGCGTCCCTTCGTGCTCAGCGGCAATCAGGTACGCATGGTGGCCGGCGGCCTCACGCGCGTGGCGCTCAAGGAAGGCTCGCTGGTGGTCAATTCATCACAGGGCGGCGGCACCAAGGACACCTGGGTGCTCGGGGCCGGTGAGTCAAACGAGGGAGGACATTGAATGCTCAGCCGTACTGCCGATCATCTGTACTGGATGTCCCGCTACACGGAGCGTGCGGAGAACACTGCCCGCATGCTCAACGTCTCCTATGACACTTCCATGCTGCCCCAGGCGCCTCAGGCGGCGCGCAAGGCCTGGCAGGGCGTGCTGTCCATCAGCGAGCTGATCCCCGCCTATGCCTCCCGCCACGGCGAGGTGCAGCGAGAGGCCGTGCTGCACTTCATGGTGCGCGACGAGAGCAACTCCTCGTCCATCGCCTCCTGCCTGCGCGCTGCGCGGGAGAATGCGCGTGCCGTGCGCGGCGCGCTGACCACCGAGGCCTGGGAGACCCAGAACCAGACCTGGCTGGAACTCAAGCGCCTGCTGGCCGAGGGGGACTGGGAGCGCGATCCGGGCCAGTTCTTCGAATGGGTCAAGCACCGCTCGCACCTGTCGCGCGGCGTGACACTGGGCACCATGCTGCAGGACGAGGCCTTCCACTTCCTGCGCCTGGGCACCTTCATCGAGCGCGCCGACAACACGGCGCGCCTGCTGGACGTGAAATTCCACGCCATCGAGCGCGACTACCATGGCAGCGCGCGCAACGGAGCGTCGGGCAAAGGGGCCACGCCCTTCGACTTCTACCACTGGAGCGCGCTGCTGCGCAGCGTCTCGGCCTTCGAGGTCTACCGCAAGGTCTACCGCGACGTGATCACGCCCGAGCGCGTGGCCGAGCTGCTGATGCTGCGCAGCGACATGCCGCGCTCGCTGCTGGCCAGCATGCTGGAAGTGGTGGCCAACCTGGAAAGCGTGGCCAACGACCAGTCGCGCGAGACCCAGCGCAAGGCGGGCCGCCTGCTGGCTGACCTGCGCTATGCGCGCATCGACGAAATCCTGGCCACGGGCCTGCACGCCTATCTCACGCAGTTCCTGGATCGCGTGCACGACCTGGGTCAGGGCATCAGCCGCGACTTCCTGGTGCCTGCCTGAGCCGCCGTCGCCCAATGAACAAAGCCGCCCTCGGGCGGCTTTGTTCATTGGGGCAGGGCCATTCAGTCCTGCGCGCTGTCCAGCTCCAGCACAACGCCTTCGGCATCGCCGATGGGTACCACGTCGCAGTTGTCGCCAGGGCCTCCCCGGTCCACCACGATGAAGCGCGCGGGCGCGTTCAGGGCAATCAGCGAGTGGTGCCAGACGCCGCGGCGGTAGTTCACGCCCTGGCGTCCGTTGGTGATGAAGGCGCGCAGGTCGCCGGGCGCCACCTGCTCGCCCAGGGGCGCAACCACCACGATGAAGGGCTGGGCGTCCAGCGGCATGAAGGCCTGGCTGCCCAGGGGATGGCGCTCCATGCTCGTCAGCTGCAGGGGCAGCGCATAGGGGCGGGCGTGGAACAGGTTGATCAGCGCATGGCCCTCGCTGCCGCCCGTGTCCACGCGGGCCAGGGCATGGTAGCGCTCGGTCATGCCGTCATTGATCAGCAGCGGCGTGTGGCCTGCACTGTCGATGACCTCGCCAAACTCGGCAAAGGCTTCGGCGGTCAGCGGTTGGGCGCGCAGGCGAAGGCGGGCGGGGCGGGCTTCTGACAAGGTACTCACGAAGTATTGCCTCTTGTTTTCATACTGGTATTACCAGTTTGCCGTTGCCTGGGGATTTTGTCAAACCTGAGTGACGCCAGCCTGTGTCCTGCGCGTCATTTGTGGTGGTTCGGGTAAATGCGAGTGTGCATTGGCCGGCGGGAAGGGCAACATTCGCTCCGTATTTTCAGACCGGTCATACCAGTTGATCGCAACCCTTCAACCAAGGACTTCCTGATGTCATCACTTCCCGCATCCGCCGAGGCCGCCGGCGCGGCCCCGGCGCTGTCCAGCGAAACGCCGGCCGAGGCAGCCGTCTACCGCAAGGTGGCCTGGCGCCTGCTGCCCTTCATCATGGCCTGCTACGTGGCGGCCTATCTGGACCGGGTGAACGTGGGCTTTGCCAAGCTGCACATGCTGGCCGACCTGCAGTTCAGCGAGGCCATGTACGGCCTGGGCGCGGGGCTGTTCTTCATCGGCTATTTCTTCTTCGAGGTGCCCAGCAACATGCTGATGCACCGCATAGGCGCCAAGGCCACCATCTCGCGGATCATGATCATGTGGAGCCTGATCTCGGCGGCCATGATGTTCGTGACCACGCCCACGCAGTTTTACGTGCTGCGCTTCCTGCTGGGCGCGGCCGAGGCCGGTTTCTACCCCGGCATGATCCTGTACATGACCTACTGGTTTCCCTCGTACCGGCGCGCCCGCATGGTGGCGCTGTTCATGTGCGCGATCCCGGTCTCGGGCATCCTGGGCGGACCGCTGTCGGGCGGCATCATGGACCTGATGCAGGGCGTGGCGGGGCTGCGCGGCTGGCAATGGCTGTTCCTGATCGAGGCCATTCCCTCGCTGATCCTGGGCCTGGCCGTGCTCTGGTACCTGGACAACAGCATCCGCGCAGCGCGCTGGCTGACCGAGGCGGAAAAGACCCTGCTGGAGCGCAACATCGCCCGCGAGAACGCCAGCAAGAGCGACAGCCACGTCACGCTGCGCGCACTGTTTTCCGACCCGCGCATCATCAAGATGGCCATGATCTGCTTTTGCACCGTCATGGGCCAGTACGGGCTCACGTTCTGGCTGCCCAGCCTGATCCGCCAGTCGGGCGTGGAGGGTGCCTTCCAGATCGGCCTGCTGACGGCCGTGCCGTTTTCGGTGGCCGTGGTGTCCATGAACCTGGTCAGCCGCAGCTCGGACCGCATGCGCGAGCGCCGCTGGCACCTGATCGTTCCGTTCTGCGTGGGCGCGGCGGGCCTGATGCTGTCGGCCATCTTCAGCGGCAACGTCTACCTGTCGCTGGCCGCCCTGGCGCTGGCCGCGGGCGGCAGCCTGGCGACCTCTCCGCTGTTCTGGAGCCTGCCCACGGCCATCCTGTCCAGCGCAGGCGCGGCGGCCGGCATTGCGCTGATCAACTCCTTCGCCAACCTGGCCGGCTTCATCAGCCCCTACATGATCGGCCTCATCAAGGATGCGACGCAGAGCACCAATGCGGCCATGTTCGTGCTGGCCGGCGTGCTGCTGTTCGGGGCCTTCCTGACCTATACCGTGCCCGCCAAACTGGTCAACAAGTAGCGCCGGACAGGGCGCGTGAACCGGCGGGCGAGGCGCGCAGTCGCTAAGATCGGCGCACCGCCCCCGGGCCAGAGATCCGCCAACGCATGGAACCCAGCACCGCCATCAGCACACCCGCCGGCAACCCTGCCAGCACCGCCGTTGCCGGCAATGCCGCCCGCGTGATCCGCGAGTGGATCGAGGGCGGCGTGTATCCGGTGGGCTCGCTCCTGCCTTCGCAGCGCGACCTGTCGGAGCAGTTGGGCATCAGCCGCACCTCGCTGCGCGAGGCGCTGTCCACGCTGCAGGGGCTGGGCCTGGTCGTGGCCCGGCCTGGCAAGGGCATGTACGTGACCGAGGCGCCCGAGGCTGCGGCCGCAGACGCCTGGCGCTTTGCCGACTCGCATGCACTCACCGATGTCTATCAGCTGCGCTACGCGCTGGAGGGCTTTGTGGCGCGCCTGGCGGCCCTGGTGGTGCAGCCTGAGGATGTGCAGGCCCTGCAGGCCAATCTGCAGGCCATGCAGCAGAGCATAGAGCGGGCCGATTTCGTGCAGGCCACGCGACTGGATTTCGAGTTCCACCTGCAGATCGCCACCATCTCGGGCAACCATGCCATCGCCGACGTGCTGCGCGGCAGCGGCGAGGTCATGCAGGAAAGCCAGCGCCTGCCGTTCTACAAGCGGGGCGCACGGCATGCGACCACCGAGGAGCATGCGGCCATCATCGATGCCCTGTCCCGCGGCCATCCCGAACTGGCCCAGCAGGCCATGGCCACCCACATCGTGCAGGCGGCCCAGCGCGCGGGCGTGCACTTTCCCACCGGCCTGTAGGCACGCCAGCCCGTGCCTGATCGGCCGGGTTTTTGGCCTTACCATCATCGGCGCAGCGCATTTTTTCCCTATCTACAGACCGCCCGGATGCCGATCCATGACAAGCCAAGGAAATGAACTCTGCATACTGGCAGACGCCCTAGAGGCGCAGCGCGAAGGACTCTTGCAGACATGGCGCAAGGCCGTCAGGCGGGACCCGGCGCTGACCGCTGGTGAGGCGCTTCCCCGAACCCAGCTGAACGATCACATCCCGGCCGTGCTGGCCGCGTTCGAGCAGCAACTGCGGACCCTGGGCGGTGCACCGGCAGACACCGCCGAGCCGCCGGGCGATGGCGAGCAGGCCGCCGCCCACGGCCTGCACCGCTGGCAGCAGGGCTATGACCTGCATGAAGTCGTGCGCGAGCTGGGGCTGCTCAACGAAGTCATGGTGGCGCAGCTGGAGGACTATGCCCAGGGGCGCCCTGATGCGCACGTCGCCATGCCCGTTGCGCGCAAGGCCTGGGCCGCCACCTATACCCGCGACGTTCAGGACAGCAGCACCCAGTATTTCCGCCTGCAGCAGCAGGAGGCCGAGGGCCATGTCCGGGACCTGGAAGCGGCGCTGCATGACCTGAGCGCGCTGGACCTGCAGCGCTCGCAACTGTGGGAGCAGGTTGCGCATGACCTGCGCAGCAACGTCGGCGTGGTGGCCAATGTGACGCATGGCCTGGGCATGCAGCATGCGCCGGCGCAGTCGCGCGAGAAACTCCTGCGCATGCTGGACCGCAACGTCCAGTCGCTGCGACATCTGCTGGATGACGTGACGGAGCTGGCCAAGCTGCACGCCGGGCGCGAGCATCGCCAGCTGACCTCCTTTGACGCAGCCCAGGTGATCACCCATCTGTGCGAGGGACTGCAGGCCCTGGCCAACGAGCGCGGCCTGTACCTGCACCTGCAGGGGCCGGGGACGATGCCGGTGGAGGGGGATGCCTTGAAACTGCGCCGCATCGCGCAGAACCTGGTGCTCAACGCGCTCAAGTACACCCAGGAGGGCGGCGTCACGGTGAAGTGGGCCCTTG
>NZ_JTKZ01000052.1:0-3852 GCF_000799035.1 Delftia sp. ZNC0008 | reverse complement strand
GGGGTGGTCTATCTCATGCACGAAGCCGGTGGCCCGGTGCTGGGGGTCGGCGATCAGGTCCTCGGGCGAGGCCATGGGCATGTTGGGCACGTCGGCCGCGTCCAGCAGCGTGCGCCATTCGGCGGTGCTGCGCCCTGCCATCAGCCGCGAGACTTCGGCATAGACGGCATCGATGTGCAGCGCGCGCTGGCTGTGGGTGGCGAAGATGGGCTCGGCCATGCGCTCGGGCTGGCCTATGGCGTTGAAGAAGCTGTGCCAGTGCTTGTCGTTGTAGATGAGAACGCACAGGTGGCCATCGCTGGTGCGATAGGGCCTGCGGTGGGCCGTGAGCAGGCGCGCATAGCCGGGGCCGCCCAGCTGCGGCTCGAACGACAGGCCCGCCATGTGGTCGCCCAGGATGAACTGGGTCATGGCCTCGAACATGGGCACGACCACGGCCTGGCCCTTGCCGGTCTTCTCGCGCGCATAGAGGGCAGCCGTGACGGCGTAGACCGCGTGCAGGCCGGTGACGCGGTCGCCCAGGGTCATGGGGGCATAGGCCGGCTCGCCGCCACCGTATTGCTGCGCCAGCCAGGGCACGCCGGTGGCGCCCTGGATGAGGTCGTCATAGGCGGGCCGGGCCGCGTAGGGGCCGCGCTGGTCGAAGCCGCAGCAGCTCACGTGGATGATGCGCGGGTTGCGCGCCGCCACGTCCTCGTAGGCCAGGCCCAGGCGCGCCATAGCCTGGGGCCGCACGTTGCTGACCAGCACGTCGCAGCCTTCGGCCAGGCGCAGCAGAGCCTCGCGCGCGGCGCCCTGCTTGAGGTCCAGCACCACGGAGCGCTTGCCCTGGTTGGCCTGCAGGAAGATGTGGCCCATGGCGGTGTTGCGCATGGGGCCGACGTGACGCATGTTGTCGCCCTCGGGCGATTCGACCTTGATCACCTCGGCCCCCAGGCCCGCAAGGATCTGGGTGGCAAAGGGGCCCATGACCACCGAGGTCATGTCCAGCACCTTCACCCCTGCAAGAGGGCCTTGCTGCCCTTGCTGCGCTTGTTCCATGCGGCTCTCCTTCACTGCGCCTCGATGCCCGCCTGCTTGACCAGTTGCCCCCAGCGGGCCATCTGGTCCTTCACATAGGTGGCGAACTCGGCAGGCGTGGCCGTGGGCCAGACCTCGAAGCCGACCTGGGCCAATTGCTCCTGCACGGCCTTGTCCTTGAGGATGGCCTGCAGCTCGGTGTTCAGCCGCTCGGTGATCTCGGCCGGCATCCCGGCCGGGCCGAAGATGCCGTTCCAGGAGGTGATGTCGAAGCCCGGCAGCGTCTTGCCGATGGCCGGCACATTGGGCAGCAGGGTGGAACCCTTGGCCGCCGTGACGGCCAGAGTGCGAACGCGGTCGGTCTTGATCGTGCCCCAGGCCGAGCCCAGGTCGGCCACGTAGACCTGGATCTGGTTGCCCATGAGGTCGGTCAACGCCTGCGGGCTGGACTTGTAGGGCACCGAGGTGATCTGGGCGTGCGTGACGTACTTGAAGGTTTCCGAGGCCACCAGCGAGGTGCTGTTGGGCGTGCCGTAGGACAGGCGGTCGGGATTCGCCTTGGCGTAGTCGATCAGTTCCTGCACGGTCTTGGCAGGAACGGAGGGGTGGACCAGCAGTGCAAACGGCAGCTCGCCCACGCGCGCCACGGGCGTGAAGTCTTTTACCGGGTCGTACTTCAGGCCCTTGACCAGCCAGGGGTTGGCCGAGTGCGAGGTGTTGGTGGTCATGAACAGCGTGTAGCCGTCCGGCTTGGCCTTGGCCACATGGTTGGCGGCAATCTGGGCATTGGCGCCGGCCTTGTTGTCCACGATCACGGGCTGCTTGAGCCGCTCGCCCAGCCGGGTAGCCACCACGCGCGCCACGGCATCGGTTCCACTGCCGGCCGCGAACGGCACGACCAGGGTGATGGGGTTGGAGGGATAGCTGCCCTGGGCCTGCGCAGCGGGCGCTGCAACGACGGCCATGGCACTGAGAGCGCCAAGGGCCAGGGCCCTGCGCAACGGGGAATGCTTCATTTGCTTGTCTCCTGTTTCCTATGGAAAGCGGCGCTGTGTATCCAGCGCTCGCCGCCATGGTGCGGGCGTCAATGATTCAAGTCCAATTCTTTAAAACCAAGCAAGGATTTGATTTATGAATCATTGAATCCTGCATCAGGCTCCATGTGCCGCCTCTTGCGCAAGGACTGCATCGGTGCGAGGCTGGCAGCCCTGCACGACACCACGCCAAGGAGTTCCGCATGTCACACACCGTCCACACCATCCGGCTGCACCGCGTCCTCAAGGCGCCGCCGCAGCGCGTGTACCAGGCCTTCACCACGGCCGCTGCCCTTGCAAAATGGCTGCCGCCCCACGGCTACATCTGCGAGGTGCCCGAGTTCGACGCCCGGGTCGGCGGGCGCTACCGCATGGCCTTCGTCAATCTGTCCACGGGCGGGCGCAGCGGCTTCGGCGGGGAGTTCCTGGACCTGGAGCCTGGCCGGCTGGTACGCCATACCGACCGCTTCGACGACCCGCAACTGCCTGGCGAGATGATCACCACCATCACGCTGCGCGAGGTGTTCTGCGGCACTGAAATGGATGTGACCCAGGAAGGCGTGCCCGCCGTCATTCCCGCCGAGGCCTGTCACCTGGGCTGGCAGGAGTCGCTGCAGTTGCTGACCCTGCTGGTGGAGGCCAGCGTGCCGGGCTGAGACCCTGCACAAGCCCCTGCTGTCACACAGCTGCGGTTGATGGATTGCGGTGCTTCGGAGGACAATGGCAGTATTGCCCGCCAACGCCTGGAGGTCCGCCATGGCCACCCCCTTTGCACTGACCGCTCAAGCCATCGATGTCCTGCCGTTTGGTGCGCGGCTGGCGGGTGCCCGGACCTGTGCCCTGTTCAAGTCCCAGGACATGGAGGTCATCCGCGTGGTGCTGCGCGCCAGCCAGTCGCTGCCGCCGCACAAGGTGCCTGGCAGCGTCAGCCTGCATTGCCTGGAAGGCGAGCTGGAGGTGATGCTCGGCGAAAGCCGCCAGTCCCTGCAGGCCGGCCAGCTGATGCACCTGCCGGCCAACATGGCGCATGCGGTACGCGCCATCGAAGACACCTCCGCTCTGGTTACCATCGTTCTGTGTGACGAGTCCTGACGCCTGCCGCCTCAGCGCACGGGCAGGAACTGCATGAAGGGTCCCGCCACCAGTCCCTGCCCGTAGCCGATGAAGGAGCGCCTGTAGCGCTCGGTGGTGTAGTTGGCGATCAGGTCCAGCCGGCCGATGATCTTGCCCATCTCGCGCTCGAAGCTCAGGTTGCGCGCGTCGTCGCCCAGGTGGTTGGACAACAGCAGCGGCCCGCCAGCGGCATTGCGCCGTGAGTTGAGTATCCAGTTGGCCACTTCCACGTTGCGCGCGGCGTTGTAGATCAGCTGCGGGTCCAGCCCATGGACCAGGGTGAAGCTGGTGCGCCCGCCGTGGGCCGTGATGATGGTGTCGGCCAGCGCATGGACGAAGGCGGCCACGCGGTCGCCCTTGAAGTCGGGCTGCAGCGCCAGCGAGAGCGCGGCCACGTCCTGGGCGCCGCGCAGGTCGGCCCAGGGCTGGCGCTCGGTGATGGCGATGCGCACGTAGGCGGATGCGGCCTCGCGGCTTTCGGCGGTTTTCTTCCACTCGGCGGGGTTACGCAGGTAGAGCTTGTCCATGATGCGCATCAGGCTGTCCAGGTTCTCCTTCATGGCCAGCGTGGCCATGCGGTTGCTGTCGGACTGCACGATTTCGCTGGGCTCGAACGAGGCGCCCTCCACCTTGCCGCGCGGCGCGGGCGTGTCGGCGCAGCCCGCCGTCAGCAGCAGCGACGCGG
>NZ_JTKZ01000864.1:0-10744 GCF_000799035.1 Delftia sp. ZNC0008 | reverse complement strand
CAATGTCTCCGAGGCGGCGCGCCAGCTCGGCGTCAGCCGCTCCACCATCCACCGGCGCATCCAGCAACTGCAGCTGGGCGTGCGGCATGCCCATTGGCGCGGGACATAGCACGGCCTTCGCCCCAGGGCCCATGCGATGTCCATGGCGGCTGGCCGCGGCGATCGGCCCGTCGGTCTCAGCGCCAGGTCAGTCGCAGTGCAAGTTCAGTCGCAGCGTGCGGTCATGCCGCCGTCCACGACAAGCTCGGTTCCCGTCACGAAGCGGGCCTCGTCGCTGGCCAGGTACAGGGCGGCACTGGCGGTATCGCGGCCATCGCCCATGAAGCCCAGCGGGATGCGCCTGACCCGCGAGGCCAGCAGCGTCTCCACATCGCCGCCTGTGCGCTGCCTGGCCAGCCGCGCTTGCACCATGGGGGTGTGCAGCTGGCCCGGCACCACCGTGTTCACGCGAATGCCGTCAGGCGCATGCTGCACGGCCACCACGCGGGACAGGTGGATCACGCCGGCCTTGCTGGCCGCATAGGCGACCTGCGCGCTGCCGGTCCAGCGCAGGCCCGAGGTGGACGCCACGTTGACGATGGCGCCGCTGCCGCGTTCGACCATGTGCGGGAGCACATGCTTGCAGGTCAGAAAGACGCTCTTGAGGTTGATGTCGATCTGGCTGTCCCAGTCCTGCTCGCTCAGCTCAATGGGGCCGCCGGCTGCGGAGCCGCCCACGTTGTTGATCAGGATGTCCGGGACGCCCCAGGCCTGCAGGCAGGCCTGGACCATGGCCTTGACGCTGGACGAGTCGGTGACATCGCAGATGCAGGTCGTGATGGACGCTGCCGCCTCGCCGGCCAGGGACAGCGTTTCGTCAAGCCGCGCCTGGTCACGGTCCACCGCCAGCACCTTCGCGCCTTCCTCCGCCAGGCGCACGGCCATGGCCCTGCCGTTGCCCCAGCCTGCTGCCACGCATCCGGCCCCCGTAACGATGGCTATCTTGGACTTGAACCTGCTCATTGGCTTTCCTCATGTGACACGGTGGAGCCGCTGTGGCAAGCGGCGATGCAGGCCAGTTTGCGATCGATGCCGGCAAAGTTAAACTGGATGGCGCCTATACCAGCTATGTTGAATACCTATGGATCTGCGCCAACTGGAGTACTTCGTCGCCGTGGTGGAGCACGGCAGCATCAGCCGCGCGGCCGTGGCGCTGAATTTGGCGCAGCCGAGCGTGAGCCGCCAGATCGCACTGCTGGAAGAGGAGCTGGGGCAGCGGCTGCTGGACAGGACAGGGCGCGGCGTGGCAGCAACCGCGGCCGGGGAGACACTGCTGTCGCATGCACGCACGATGCTCAACTCGGCCAGCCAGGCGCTGTCCGATCTCAAGGAAATGCATGCCGAGCCCGTCGGCAGCGTGGTCGTGGGCCTGCCCCACCGGGTGGCGGCAAGCCTGGCCGTGCCGTTGATACGGGAGTTCCGGCGCCGGCTGCCGCATGCACTGCTTTCGGTGGTGGAGGGGCTGAGCCTGTCCTTGCGTGAGGGAATGATTGCGGGCCGCATCGACCTGGGTCTGATGTTCGACCCCGCTCCGACGCCCCTGCTGTCCTACGAACCCCTGATGCGCGAGTCCATGCTGCTGGTGGCTCCCAAGGGCTACCGGTTGCCTTCGCGCATCGGCCTTTCGGCCCTGGCGGACTTTCCGCTGGTGCTGCCGGGCACCCATAACCCGATACGCAGCCTCGTGGACGCCGTCCTGCTGCCGCGCAAGATCCGGCTGAACGTGGTGGCCGAGGTGGGGGCCGTGCACACGGCGCTGTCCGTGGTGGAGGAGGGACTGGCTTGCTCCATTCTTCCGGACAGTGCGTTGAATCTGGCCGGTGCCCGCACTGGCATACAGTCTGCGCCCATCGGCCCGCCGGCCATACGCAACCAGCTCGTGCTGGCCATGCCCAGGGCGCGTCCCGCGAACCGGCTGATAGCGGAAACCGCCAGGTTGCTGCGCGAGCTTGACTTTCGCAAGGGCGCCCGCGCCGTGTAGGGCATGCCTCACGGATCGGAAGCGGCAGGTCAGTCGATGCGGATGCCCGCTTCCCTGACGGCCTTGCCGATCTTGTTCAGGTCGTCAGCGATCAATTTCCGGAACTGCGCAGGACTGGACTTCGCGGGGACAAAGGACAGTTCGGCGAACCTGGATTTCAGCGACGGCGCCTCCACGGCCTTTGAAATTTCGGTGTTCAACCTGTGGGTGATGTCTGCGGGCAGGCCGGCCGGGCCCCAGATTCCGTACCAGGACAGGAGCTCGAACCCGGCAATGGTGCCCTCCGCCAGCGTCGGCACATCGGGCAGCGACGGGACGCGGGTCTTGCTGGTGACGGCAAGGGGCCGCAGACGGCCGGCCTGCACGAAGGGCATGACACCCGGCATGGGCGAGATGGCCGCGGAGACATGGCCGCCGATCACGTCCGTCAATTGGGGAACGGCGCCCTTGTAGGCGACGATGTCCATCTGCAGGCCAAGGGCCCGGTTCAGCATCTCTTCGCTCAGGTGGCTGGTGGTACCCAGGCCGGAAGTCGCCCAGGTGTACTTGCCTGGATGGGCCCTGGCCAGTTGCACGAACTCTGCCACGGTCCTGACGGGCAACTCGTTGGTGACCGCCACGATCAGCGGCACGTACCCGATTTGCCCCACGGGCGTGAAGTCACGCTCGGCGTCATAGGTTTTCTTGGAACTGACCAGCGGCAGGTAGGCATGGCTGGAGGCATTGAAGATGAGCGTGTATCCGTCAGGCTTGGCCTTCTTGACCTGCAGGGTTCCCAACAGGCCGGAAGCCCCCGGAACGTTCTCGATCACGATGGCCTGGCCCAGCTGCCTTTGCAGTTGGTCGGCCACCAGGCGGCCCACGGTGTCGATCGATCCACCCGGCGTGTACGGAATCACCATGCGGATCGGCTTGCCCGGATAGTCTTGCGCGCCCACCAGGGTGCAGGTGGCCCAGGCCGCACAGGTCATGGCGATCTTCCAGGTTTTCCTGATGGCAGCTGCGGGCGTGTGGATGGTCATCTTTGTCTCCTGAGCACTGTTTCTGTCCGGCGCATCCCCGAAGGGGGCGGGTGTCTTGCGGGCAAGGGCTGGCCTAGGCGGCGTACACGCGGCGCGTGAATGCCGCAATGGCGTCTGCCATGGCAAGGGGCTGCTCGGGCGCCAGGGCGTGGCCCGCGTCGGCAATCACCTGTTCCGTCACCCGCTCGCCCAGGCAGGACTTCATCACATGGGGGATCACGACCGCGTCATGCTCGGCCCGAAGGTCCAGTATGGGAACGGTCGTTCCTGCGCTGAAGTAGTCATCGACGGGCGTGACGCGCCGTGCATGGCCTTGCGCTTCATGGGCCTGGGCGTTCCACCCGTCCAGCCAGGCGCTGGGGTCATGTCCCGGGGCAAAGAAGGCGCGGCGCAGGCAGTCCAGGCGCTGCTCCCTGGACAGCCGTGCATCGCCCGCGCCGTCGATTGCGTCCCGCAGGCGGCCATACGGCATTTCGTCCGATCCCGGCGGCAGCTTGCCTGCCGAGGCGGCGGCCATGACGACGCCGCGCACCAGGTCCGGCCTGTCGGCCGCCAGCATGCGCGCCGGCTGGCTGCCCCAGGCATGACCCACGACCACGACAGGGCCGGTGGCTTCGTGGTCGATGACGGCCGCGACGTCGGCTGCGAAGTCATGCAGCGTCAGCCCCTGCATGGGGCCACGGCTTTGGCCTATGCCCCGAGGCTCGGGGCGCAGTACCCGCAGCCCTTGCGCCTGCAGATGGCGGGCAACGACGTCGTAGTCCCGGCCGGAACGGGCCAGCGATGGCAGCATGCAGACGACCGGCCCTGCGCCCTGGTCCGCATACTCGATTTGAATCTCGTCCTTCGCAGCCTGCGGGCGGTAGCGCACGAGCCGGCGAGTGACGCCGGTTGTCTCCAGATGGGTGTTTGTCATGCCGCCAGTCTGGGTTTCGGGCGCCATTGCGATAAGGCAATGCAGCCTATATCAGCTATGTTTTTTCCCTATGCAAAGCGGGCCGCCCGCAGGTGCGCGGAACGGCGGCCAAACCTCACCGTTTCTCCAGCAGGCTCTGAATCTGGCGGCCCAGCTGCAGCAACGCCGGGTTCAGCTCCTGCACGATGGCTGGCACAGGCTCCGTCGTGGACACGCTGCAGTTCAGGACATAGATGGCATCGGGTGTCACCAGTGGCGTGGCCAGTGCAACCACTTCCGGCTGCCACGATGCAGCGCAGAAGCCTTGGCTTTTCACGGACCTGATGGCCGCCTGGATCTGTTTTTCCAGGTCGCGCCATTGGGCGCCTCTCTTGAGCCTGAAGCTGTCGAACAGTGCCTTGCGCCTGGCAGGCGGCGCCACGGCAAGGTAGGCACGGCCCAGCGACGTCAGCTCCATGGGCACGCGCTGACCCGACACCACATGCCTGAGCACAATCCGGCGGTTGTAGCGGATCGATTCCAGATAGACCATCTCGTCCCTGTCGGGACAGGCCAGGCCCACGTTGATCCTGCGTGTCTCGGCGAGGGTGCGCATCAGGGGGGCCGCCATCGACAGCACCGTCGATCCGGTACGCATGGCGTGCGCCAGGCTCAGGACAGCGGGAGCCAGGCGAAAGGCGCGGCTTTGGTGTTCGGCCTGCAGCATGCCGCAGCCCACCAGGGTCTGCGTCAGCCGGCTCACGGTGGCCTTGGACAGTCCGGTGCGTTCCACCAGGTCGCCGTTGCCCAGCAGTTCCGACCCGGGCCTGAACGCACGGAGTATTTCGATGCCTCTTTCCAGGGAGCGGTTGCTCGGGGACTGACCGGGCTTGTCATGGAGTATGGGGGATCGCCTGTGGGTCATGTTGCTGCCGCCTGCGGGAGGACCGGTTCATCCTCGGTTGAAAGCCTGGTTCTTGCTGCACAGGCGCGGGCGCCTGATGGCGTGGAGTATTCCACCGAAAGGATGGCAGATGAAAACGCAAGTCCTGGCGCGCTCGCTGTGCGGTTTCATTGGTTGGAACATGGGGGATCACAACTGCGGTGCGTTTCCCTAAGCTTTCACCAATCCGTCGCCAGCGTCATCGCAACGCTTGCGCATGGAACGGACCTCTGCCCATAGAACCAGGAGACACACCATGCTTCGTTTCGCCGCCCGCCGTTGCGCCAGGGCCATTGCGCTCATTGCCGTGCTCGCGACTGCCTGCAACGCAGTCTTTGCAGCCTTCCCGGAAAAGCCCGTGCGCCTCGTCGTGCCCTTCGCGCCCGGTGGCGGAACCGACCTGATCGCACGCACGCTGGGGGCCGAGATGGCCAAGGACCTGGGCCAGCCCGTCATCGTGGACAACAAGCCCGGTGCCGGCACGATCATCGGCACCGACAACGTTGCCAAGAGCGCGCCGGACGGCTACTCCGTGGTCGTGGCTTCCTTCGCGCACGCCGTCAATCCGGCGCTGCAGGCCAAGCTGCCGTACGGGAGCAACAAGGCCTTCGCGCCGGTGATCCTGATCGGCCGCGGCCCCAACGTGCTGGTGGTGCCCGCCGCCAGCCCGTACAAGACGGTGGCGGACGTGATGGCCGCCGCCAAGGCCAGTCCCGACAAGCTGACCTATGCCTCGCAGGGCGCCGGGACGTCGGCGCATCTGGCCGGGGAGCTGTTTGCCAACCTGGCCAAGGTCAGGATCACCCATGTGCCCTACCGTGGCGCAGGCCCGGCACTCACCGATCTGATGGGTGGCCAGGTGGACATGATGTTTGCCACCGCGGCGGCGGTATCCACCTTCATCGACAACGGCAAGCTGCGCGTGCTGGGTGTGACCACGGCCGAGCCGTCTGCGGCCTTCAAGGATGCGCCGCCCATCGCCGTCACCGTCCCGGGCTACCGCGTCGAGAGCTGGTACGGCCTGTACGTGCCGGCCGCCACGCCCGCTGCCGTGATCGAGCGCCTGAACACTGCGGCCCGCAAGGCGGCCCGTTCGCCGGACTTTGTTCGCAAGCTGGAACACGAAGGCCTGGTGGTCAATGCCGGGCCGGCGGCGGAACTGGACATCTATGTGCAGGCCGAGGAAAAGCGCTGGGCCCAGATCGTCAGGCAAAACAACATCCATCCCGATTGATCGCATTGCCCGCGATCGCCTTGAGAGCACGCCATGAACTACGAACTGATCCAACTGAATGTCGCCGATGCGGTGGCGACCGTGACCCTGAACCGCCCCGACAAGCGCAACGCCATGAGCGATGACATGCGCACCGAGTTCATCGATGCCCTGGAGCGCGTGGCGGTGGACAAGGCCATCAAGGCCCTGGTGCTGACGGGCGCGGGCAAGGGCTTTTGCGCAGGCGGGGACATTGCCGGAATGCAAAGGCGCATGAACGCGCCTGCGGGCGAGGTGGGCTTCAACGGCTGGCAGCGCCAGCAGCGCGTGCACCACGTCCAGGCCCTGTTGCACACCATGCCCAAGCCCGTGATCGCCGCCGTCAACGGCGCAGCGTCGGGCCTGGGCGCGGACACGGCGCTGGCCTGTGATTTCGTCATCGCCAGCGAATGGGCCAGCTTCGCGTGGAGCTATGTGCTGCGCGGCATCATCCCCGACGGCGGCGGCATGTACTTCCTGCCGCGCCGCGTGGGCCTGGCCAAGGCCAAGGAGCTGATCTTCACGGGCCGCCAGGTCAAGCTGCCGGAAGCCCTGGCGCTGGGCATCGTGGACCGCCAGGCCAGCGCCGAGACCTTGGTGGCAGACGCCCAGGCCTGGGCGCGCGAGCTGTCCTCGGCTTCTTCCACCGCGCTGGCGTTGACCAAGACCATCCTGAACCAGAGCTTCGAGCTGTCTTCGCACGATGTCTTCGCACAGGGAAGCCAGGCCCAGGGCATCTGCTACACCAGCAGTGAACACCGCGCATCGGTGGAGGCCTTCCTGGCCAAGACGGCCGCCAAGGAGTGATGCCATGAGCGAAGCCATTGCCAAGCTGCTGTCGCCGCGCAGCGTCGCCGTCATAGGCGCCTCTGCCGACCTGAAAAAGACCACGGGCCGCCCGGTGGCCTACCTGCAAAAGCACGGGTTTGCCGGCCGCATTCTTCCCGTCAATCCGCGCGTGGAGCGCATCGGCGATCTGGCCTGCTATCCCGATGTGGCCTCGTTGCCTGAAGTGCCCGATGTGGCGGTGGTGCTGCTGGGCGCCGAGCGTGCGCACCAGGCCGTCAGGGAACTGTCGGCGCTGGGCTGCGCGGCAGCCATCGTGCTGGCCAGCGGCTATACGGAAACGGGCGAGGACGGGGCGCACCGCCAGCGGCAGCTGATCGAGGCGGCCGGCAGCATGCGCCTGCTGGGACCCAACACCATCGGGCTGGTCAACCTGACCGACCGGATCGTGCTGTCGCCTTCTGGGGCGCTGGAGATGGATGAGTTCCCCGCGGGCGGCATTGGCGTCGTCTCGCAAAGCGGCGGCATCCTGGGCTCGCTGCTGTCGCGCGCCGCCGCGCGTGGCATCGGGCTGTCCAAGCTCATTTCCACCAGCAATGAAGTGGATCTGGAACTGGCCGACTTCATAGACCACCTGGCCGATGACCCGGCCACCAAGGTGATCGCGCTGTATGTGGAAACGGTGCGCCATCCCGCCAGGTTCCGTGCCGCCTGCCTGAAGGCCGCGCGTGCCGGCAAGCCCGTGGTGGCCTTCAAGATCGGCCGCTCCGAGGCCGGCGCCAAGGCCGCTGTATCGCACACGGGCGCCATGGCCGGTGCGGATCGCATGTACGACGCGCTGTTCCGCCAGGTCGGCGTGATCCGTGCGCACAGCTTTGCCGACCTGCTGGACGTGCCCGCTGCGCTGGCCACGGGCCGCAGGCTGCGCGGCAGGCGCATCGCCATCCTGACTTCCACCGGCGGTGCGGGCACCCTGGTGTCGGACGATCTGGGCGTGGCCGGATTCGACACGCCTGCGCCGGACGAGGCGACGGCCGATGCACTGCGCGCGCTGCAGACCGGCAGCGAGGCCGTGCTGGACCGCAACCCCATCGACGTGACCCTGGCGGGCCTGCGTCCCGACCTGCTGCGCGGCGCCATCAATGCCCTGCTGGCCAGCCCCAGCTACGACGCGCTGGTGATCATCGTCGGCTCCTCCAGCCTGGCCATGCCCGAGCTGCTGGCCGGCGCCATCCAGGAGTGCCTGCCCCACTCCGACAAGCCGGTGCTGGCCTACGTCAGCCCGCATGCACCGGAAATCGGCGCGCTGCTCACGCAACGCGGCGTGCCGGCCTTCGCTGCGGCGGAAAGCTGCACGGCCGCGCTGGCGGGCATGCTGCGAGTCAACGGCTTCCAGGGTGCGCCTTCCGAGCTGGTCGTCGGCAAGCACACCCTGCAGGAACTGGACCTGCCCGTCGGCTGCCTCGATGAAGCGCAGGCCAAGGCCGTTTTCCGCCGTTTCGGCGTGCCATGCGCGGCCGAGCGCGTGGTGCGCACCGCCGAAGAGGCCGAAGCCGCCGCGCGCGAACTGGGCGGCCGGGTGGTGCTCAAGATCCTTTCGTCCCGGATCACGCACAAGAGCGATGTGGGCGGTGTCGCCGTCGGCCTGACGGCGCAGACCATCGGTGCGCGGCTGGCAGCGATGGTGGCCGACGTGCAGGCCAGGGCGGGTGTGCGTCCGGACCGGTTCCTGGTGCAGCAGATGGTGACCGGTGGCACCGAGCTGATCCTGGGCCTGCACAAGGATGCGCTGGGCACCGCCGTGATGCTGGGCATGGGGGGCGTTGCGGCCGAATTGTTCCAGGACACCACGCTGCGCCTGCTGCCCGACGATGGGACACAACTGGGTGTGCTGAGCCGCTCAGAAGCGCTGGACATGGCCAGGGAGCTCAAGACCTGGCCGCTGCTGGACGGATTTCGCGGCCGCCCCAAGGCGGATGTCGATGCCCTGGCCGATGCCATCGTCGCGTTCTCTGCGATGGCCGCCCAACTGGGCGACCGCGTGATCGAGGCGGAGATCAACCCGGTGTTCGTGCTGCCGCAGGGCCAGGGCGTGTGCGCTGCGGATGGTGTGCTGGTTCTGGCCTGAGGGGCCGGCCACTGCACATTTGTGCCAAAAAAAGTGAGACTGCCCCCGCCAGTGTTCATCCAGGAGACCACGCATGCATGCGACCGAAGTGTTCGGACAATTTGCCTCTCGATACCAACGCACCGAGCTTCCCGACACCGTCATCCACCACGCCAAGCGGGCCGTGATCGACTGGTATGCCTCCCTGTTTCCGGGCCTGGGCTGCGCCCCTCTTGCACAGTTGGAACAGGTGCTTGCCGAGGATCTGGATCGCGGGTCCTGCCGGCTTGGAAACGGCCGCATGGCCACGGCGCGGGCGGCGGCACTTTTCAACGGCTCGGCGGCCCATGCCGCCGAGGTGGACGACAGCTTCCGCGATGCCATGTACCACCCCGGGGCCGCAACCATTGCAGCGGCGTTGGCGGCAAGCCAGCAGGCAGGGGCCAGTGGCCTGTACTTCCTGCGTGCCGTGGTGCTGGGCTATGAGGTCTCCACCCGCATCGGCGTGACCCTGGGCCGGGCCCACTACCGCTTCTGGCACAACACCGGCACCGTGGGTGTCTTCGGGGCAGCGGCAGCCGCAGGGTATGCGCTGCGGCTGGATGCAGGGCCATTCGCCCATGCACTGGCCACGGCGGCCACCTTCTCTGCGGGTCTGCAGCAGGCATTCCGCATGGATTCGATGTCCAAGCCCCTGCATGCCGGGCGCGCAGCGGAGGCCGGCCTGCTGGCTGCGCAACTCGCGCACAGGGGGGTGACGGGATCGCTGGATGTGCTGGAGGGGGAGTCGGGCCTGGGCCGCGCTGTCAGCGACGGACCGGACTGGTCAGGCATCGGGGACACGCTGGGCAGGGACTTCCACATCACCCGGCTCACCTTCAAGAACCATGTCGGCTGCGGCCATACCTTTGCGGCCATCGACGCCGCGCTGGCTCTGCGCAGCCAGCATGCCCTGCGGGCGGACGACATCTGCAGCGTGGCCGTGGCCACCTATGGCCCGGCCCTGGATATCGCCTGCTACACCGATCCCGTGACCGAAAACGAAGCGCGCTTCAGTCTCCGGTTCGTGGTGGCGACGGCCTTGGTCCATGGCAGCGTGCGAATGTCCGCGTACACCCCCGAGCGCCTGGCCGATCCCGCCTTGCGCGCGATGCTCGAGCGCGTCCAGGTCTCGGTGGACCCGCAAATCGATAGGGCCTTCCCGGGAAAGAGATCGGCGCGCCTGGAAATCGTTGCCAGGGATGGACGCCGCCATGTCTGGTTGCAGCCCGATCGCAAGGGCGATCCCGAACTGCCGTTGTCGGATGGGGAGCTGGAGGACAAGTTCATGGAGCTTGCCGCTCCCGTCGCCGGCGCGGGACGTGCCCGGCAGCTGCTGTCAAACATCTGGGGGCTTGAGCGGGCGAGCTGCCTGCGGGGTCTTGCGGTCTGACAAGGCGCAAGCCCGGGGGCGGCTCACGATGCAGACTGCCGGCGCTGGATGCTGCGGATGTCGAAGGCGCCGCCGGTCTGCGCCTGGTCGCTGGTGGTGACGGCCCGCTTGCCGAGCAGGGGGAAGACCAGTTCGGCAAAGCGGATGGACTCCTCCAGGTGCGGGTAGCCCGAAAGCACGAAGCTGTCCGCACCCAGCGCGGCGTACTCGCGCAGGCGCTCGGCCACGGTGGCGGCATCGCCGACCAGGGCCGTGCCCGCGCCGCCGCGCACCAGGCCCACGCCGGC
>NZ_JTKZ01000092.1:0-324 GCF_000799035.1 Delftia sp. ZNC0008 | reverse complement strand
TCGCTGGCACGGACTTCGAGTCGGACCCGCTGCGCTTCGAGATCACCACCGGCCCCGCCCATGGCGTCATCAGCGGCTTCGATCCCCAGACGGGTACGCTGGTCTACACGCCGACGGCCGGCTACTCCGGACCCGATACCTTCGCCTTCACGGTATCCGACGGGCACCAGAGCGCTGCCGCACCAGCATCCGTGACCATCGAGGTGATCGCTGCCGATCCTCCCGACCCCGGTCCGGGCACGGACCCAGGACCCGGTCCCGGCCCCGGAAATGTCCAGGCCGTTCCCGGCCTGGGCCAGGGTGGCATGCTGGCACTGTTGTGCG
>NZ_JTKZ01000856.1:0-1082 GCF_000799035.1 Delftia sp. ZNC0008 | reverse complement strand
CACCACGTTGTCGGAGCCCGCCATGATGATGGCGCGGCCGCCGGATTTGATTTGGAGGTTTTCTGCTGTGTAGAAGGTGGGTGGAGAGTAGTCCCAGGGGATTTCGTTGAAGTTCTGGTTCTCGCCATTCCAATTTGTTTTAATAATTATTGAAATATCTTCCTTCATCATTTCTATTCTTTTTCTAATATTTGAATCTCCAGAAGCCATTTCTATGCTTATTCCCAATCTTCCAGGTGTTTCAATCTTTCCATTATGAACCTTTAGAAAGCATAATTCAATCCCCTTAGTTCCAATGCCACGAGTATCTTCAAAAGGCGATCCCGATACGAGATGATTTTGCAAGTCCAGGTCCACATTGCTGCTTTCGAAGAACGTTAATATATTTCCGGTTCCAGCATCATTTATTGGAGACCCTCTTTGTCTACCAGATATGAGGTCGCGAGATTTTCGCTGAACGAAATCATGAACAACGCAGTGCTTACCAGAACCTTTGATTGACTCTGATATTGGAACTCTCTGACCTCTATATTTCACAGCCTTGCACCATATGGGTGGAAGTTTTGCGTCAACAGGAGGATGTTGGCTCTCTGTCCATTTTTCCGATTGCTGTTTTTCTGCATGCCCAGTCCGCCAAAAAGCTAGCAGCACAAATATTATTAAAATGCACACTATACGGGTTTGCATAACAAACTCCTTGGCAAACACACACCTGGATAGTCTTTCTCCCTACCCACTAGACCACCAAGAAAGATCTCTCTATTGTTTTCTGCTTTCTCAAAGTCATATTCCTCTGAATTTTTATCTTTCAAATCTATTTTTGTTATTTTGATCTGACTTTTATTGTTTTTCGTTAAATTCAATTTTCCCTCATTAATCCATTTATTTAGATGGTTTTGTAGCAAATCAAATTTATCTGGAGAATTGCTCCCACTCTCCCGCGTGGCATTGAATCTCTCCAGCACTTTCTCTATCTCTTTAAAGCTCACCGCCGGCCTAGTTCCATACGCCGTCAGAAACTCATAAACCGCCTTCTCCCCTTGCAGCGATCGATACTCCCGCTTGTCCCAATAAGGCATATC
>NZ_JTKZ01000006.1:238-719 GCF_000799035.1 Delftia sp. ZNC0008 | reverse complement strand
GCGCAAGGAGGCCCTCGCGGGCATCGTGGGCAAGGAGCTGGCCGAGTTCCTGGAGCAAGGTGTCTCTGGCCTGCCAGGTGCGCCCATCGATGTTTCGGGGCGCCTGGGCATGGGCAACCTGCTGCCAGGCACCGGCCTGCTGCTGACCAAGCAGAGCCGCGAGCGGGATCTGCTGGAGGTTGCGGGGCCGGCGGGCGATCTGGTGTCCCGCGGCTTCGCGGCAGGACGCGAACTCGTGGGTGGGATGATGAATCTGGACCCGTCTGCAGCGGGCCGAGCCGCGCTGGAGGTGTCTCCCACAGCGGTGCGCAATGCGTTCAAGGGCGCGGACATGGCCGCCAGCGGCATGTACAAGGACACCAAGGGCTACAAGGTGATCGACACCACCCTGGGCGAAGCAGTGGCCAAAGCCATCGGATTCCAGCCCAAGAGCGTGGCCGAGATCCAGGAGGCCAACAGCTTCATGCAGCGGTCCAAGAGC
>NZ_JTKZ01000006.1:0-228 GCF_000799035.1 Delftia sp. ZNC0008 | reverse complement strand
AGCCAGACCAGCAGCGAGATCAAGGCGCAGTGGGCGGATGCGCTGTTCCGCAAGGACGAGGGCGCCCTGGCGCGCGTGCGCGAACGGCTGGCCGATTGGAACAATAACAATCCGGAGCAGCCCATCGTCGTCAAGATGCCCGACGTGTGGAAGAAGGTGCGGGAGATGGGTAAGGACCGGACAGACCGCATTGCGGACAACTCGCCCAAGGCGCTGCGTCAGCAGATG
>NZ_JTKZ01000258.1:0-200 GCF_000799035.1 Delftia sp. ZNC0008 | reverse complement strand
CCGCGTAACAGGCGCTGGGCGGCGTCCTGCATGCGCAGCGGCTTGTCGCGTGTGTAGAGCGAGGCCAGCATGTGGGGCAGCAGCTGGTAGGCGTCGTCGCCCCGGTGGGCGCGCAGGTCGATGACCAGGCCCGTGACCCTGGCCTGGGTGGCTGCGGCCAGGGCGCCCTCCCAGCGGCTGAGCTGGCCGGTGGCACGCGG
>NZ_JTKZ01000707.1:0-11716 GCF_000799035.1 Delftia sp. ZNC0008 | reverse complement strand
CAGCTGCGCCAGCGCCTGGCCGAGCGCCGCCTGCCCGACCTGCGCTACTACAACGCCGAAGTGCACCCCGCACTGTTCGCGTTGCCCAACTACTACCGCGATCTGGTGCAGCCCGCGCCCCTGGCGGCGCTGCCCCCGCGCGCGGTCCGCGTCGCCTGAGCCCAGCCCGTTCTGGCAACGGGCCGCGCCCGGCAGGGCAAATTTGACACAGTGCTGCAATCTGGTGGCAAGTCTGCTGTAATGAAAAACGGCGGGAAGGCCCGTGCGCCCGCCATTTTTCCGGCTTCCTGGTAAGTATTTCCGGGATATTGCGTGCTTGCAAAAACCATATCAACAGATAAAGCGCCAGACGCCCTGTATCAAAATGACTGCTTCCCTTTCAAAAACAAGAATATCCGCGTCCAAATACCATGATGATTCCTTGCTGCGGCTTTGGAATTGGGCTTTGTTGGCAGGGCTGGTATTGAGCTTTCCCCTGAGCTTTGTATTGCCGCAAAGCCTGAGCTGGGAAAATGGATTCCTGGAGAATATCCAGGCCGTGACCCTGCTGCTGGGCATGGTGGCGGCCCTGGTTGCGGCGCGGCAGCAAAAGGGCTCCCTTGCAGCGCCCCTTTGGTGGATCGCCTCCCTGTTCTGGCTGGCCTTTCTGGGGCGTGAACTGGCCTGGGGCGCAGCTTTCCTGCCCAGCCTGGAGGCTGGCAAGTGGGGGCCGGTGATCAGCTCCCAGGTGCTGTGGTACCGGCCCGCCGTCAAATGGGTGGTGGGCGCCATGCTGCTGCTGTGCTGCTATTGGTTTGTGCGCCACGGTGTCTGGAACAAGGTCATCAAGCGCCTGGTGCGCGAGAAGGCGCTGCCGATATTCAGCCTGGCGATATTTGTCGCGGCCATGGTGATATCCACCAATGCGGAAGGTCATGGTTTCATTGTCCTGCAGCAATGGTTTGATTATCAGGTGATCGTGCTGGAGGAGCTGGTGGAGACCTTTGGCTATATGGCACTGTGGCTGGCACAGTGGGCGCTGGTCAGGTATGTTGCTGGCTGGCAGGAAGATATTTGAGCCAATATTGATCAAACCGGCCGCCTGCATATTCCCGGTGTAATGGGGCAGATTCAGGGGCCGGTAAGTCGCCAGTAAGACGCAATCGGGGAGCATGGCCGTTTTCCCCGCAGGTTTGCCGCTCTCGCGGCGGACCGACGGAGCCTGAAACGACAGAACGTGCCATCGCAATGCAAGCCTCCATCTACCAGGACGTGATAGGTATCCAGGCGGCGGGCCAGGCGTATTCCCTGGGTTCGCGCTTCCAAGAATGCAGCCAGCACCGTGCCGTGCGGCTGGAGACGATCTTCGAGCTGGTCATCCTCAAGTTCCGCGAGGACCTGCTGCAGGCGCTGGCCGAGGAGCCTCCAGGCCCCGCACGCCACCTGCGCGCCTATATCCGCTGCGTCTGCGAGCATGCCCTGTCCCGCCAGCGCGGCCAGAAGACGGCCGCACAGTTGCTGACCCGCGCAAGATTCCAGAACATATGGTTTGATTTCGTGGACGCGGCCTGCGCCGACGATCTGGTGTCCGAGGACATTGCCCTGCAATGCCGCGCCATGGTCGAGGACCTGTGGGTCATCCATGTGCTGGTCGAGCCCATGGCGCCCCAGCGCATCACCGGGATCAGGGAGCATTTGCTGTCCCTGTGCGGCAACGACGGAAACCATGAATCGCATCGCATTAATTGAGGACCATGCCAGGCTGGCCACGCTGGTCAGCCGCTCGCTGGCCAACTCCGGCATAGAGACCGATGTCTTCCACCAGATCTCCACGGCCTGGCTGGCCCTGCAGGACATCGACTACGGCGTCATCGTCATCGACCGCGGCCTGCCCGATGGCGACGGCCTGCAACTGGTGCAGCGCCTGCGCGCCGCAGGCCGCTCCACGCCCTGCCTGATGCTCACGGCCCGCGACGCGCTCAGCGACCGCGTGGGCGGCCTGGAGGCCGGTGCCGACGACTACCTGACCAAGCCCTTTCCCATGGAAGAACTGATCGCCCGCGTGCGCGCCCTGCTGCGCCGCCCGGCCCTGGTGCAGGAGCTGGCGCCGCAGCTGGGCGACATCAGCATCAGCCCGCAGCAGGCCTGCATGCACTGCGCGGGCTCGGCCATCGCGCTGCCGCCGGCGGAGCTGCAGATCATGCTCAGCCTGGTGCGCAAGGCCGGCGCCACGGTGCGCCGCTCCACGCTGGAGGCGGCGGCCTGGGGCATGAGCAGCGTGGTCACGCCCAACGCCCTCGATGTGGCCCTGCACCGGCTGCGCCGCAAGCTGGCCGCGGCCGGCTCGTGCATGGAAATCGTCAACATCCGGGGTCAGGGCTATGCGCTTCGCGAACCTTTGCTGGCCCGGTAGCCTGCGCTCGCGGCTGCTGGCCGTCTATGGGTTGAGCATGGTGTTCAGCGCGCTGCTGGTGGGCGCGCTGGTGATCCTCGTCGCCAAGCCTTTCGACAGCTATGCGCTGCAGCGCGGCATGGGGCATGCGGCCGAGAAGCTGGCCGAGTGGGTGAGTTTCGATGCCAAGGGCGTGCCCCAGGGGTTCAGCGAGCGTGAACTCAAGGCCTGGATGCTGACCAGCCTGGGCGAGGAAATGCAGCTGCGCATCACCGACGCCCGCGGCCGCGTGGTTTTCGCCCCCAACGGCGAAATGCAGCCGCTGACGCAGACCGGCCAGGGCTTCGACCCCGAGCTCAAGGCCTTTGCCTACGAGCGCGGCGGCGTGGTCATGCGCGCGGGCACGGCCACGCTGGTCCACGACGGCACGACGTGGCACGTGCAGATAGCCGTCAGCGACCGCATGGTGGACTGGCTGCGCGAATCGGTGGGCCTGCCCGCGCTGTGGCGCGGCATGGTGGCCATCGGCGTGGTCTTCCTGGTCGTGTTCCTGTTCTCCACGCACCGCACGCTGCAGCGCATGCTCAGGCCGCTGGGCGTGGCCGCGCAGGATGCGCAGCGCATCACCCCGCAGACGCTGGGCACGCGCCTGCAGCCCAAGGATCTGCCGCGCGAGTTCGCTCCCCTGGTCGAGGCCTTCAACCATGTGCTGGACCGGCTGCAGGCCGGCTTCAGGAACCAGCAGGAATTCCTGTCCATGGCCGCGCATGAGCTCAAGACGCCTCTGGCCCTGATGCGCGTGCAGATCGAGCTGGAGCCCGAGGACCGGCGCAGCCCCGAGCTGCTCAAGGACGTGGACCACATGGCGCGCCAGGTCCAGCAGCTGCTGCACCTGGCCGAGGTCTGCGAACACCAGCGCTACCGCATGGAAGACATTGCGCCGGCCGACATCATTGGCGAGGTCTGCGACTTCATGGCCCGCGCCTCCGAAAAATGCGGCGTGCACATCCACTGCGAGGTCAAGGACGATGCCCTTGCCTGGCGTGCCGACCGGGGCGCGCTCTTCGTGCTGCTCAAGAACCTGATCGAGAACGCCGTGCAGCACAGCCCGCAGGGCGCCACCGTCACCGTGAAGGCCTGCGGCCTGGGCTTTTCGGTGCTGGACCAGGGCCGTGGCGTGCCGCCCGAGGACCTGCCGCGCATCTTCGAGCGCTTTTGGCGCAGCAGCGAGCGGCGCGACCTGGGTGCGGGCCTGGGCCTGCCCATCTGCCTGGAGATTGCGCGCGCCCATGGCTGGACGCTCACGGCCCTGCCCGGTGCCACGGGGCTGGAGATCCAGGCGCGCTTTGCCGGGCCGGTGCAGGAGCCCGCGCAGCCGTTCAACCGCCCAGCAATGCCTTCTTGAGTTGCTCGTCGGCCGGGTGCGGGCCCAGCCAGATGCCCAGCAGCGCCTGGAAGAACTCGGGCTCCTGGAAGGGCGCGCCCTGGGCCTGGCCCTTGACGAAGACCTGGGCGCCCTGGCCCGGCACCCAGTCCACCGAGAAGTTCTCGCCCGGCAGCAGCTTCTTGTGCTGCGTGAAGATGTCGCTCATGCGCAGCACGCCGGGCACCAGGCGCGAGAAGCGGGCGCGCTCCATGTTGTCCTCGATGCCGCGTGCGAACAGCTTGCCCAGCTCGGCCGAATCGATCTCGCGCAGCATGGTCACGCTCACGCGCTTGGGGCCGGGCAGGGCCGCGATCTCCTGCAGGCTGGCGGCCGGCTTTTCCAGGTACAGGCCCGCCGTGTAGACCTTGAAGATGGCCTTGTAGCGAATGCCCGCGCCATTGAGCTGCAGCGTCTGGCCGCCCACCCCCGCCTGGGCGGGATAGGCCACGCCCGCGACGGTGCGCGCAGGCTCCTGGGCTGTGGCGGCCAGCGGCATCGCCAGCGCCATGGCCAGGGCGGCTGTCTTCATCCAGCGGGGCAAGGCGGTCATGGTGTCTCCTGCGCGGGGGCTGTGGCCCGGTTGCGGTTTGTTACGTCCGGGCGACATGTTGTGGGGATCGGGTGGGGGTGGCAACAGGGTTTTCGCGGGCCGATGGAGGGTGGCTATCATCCTGCTCGGTCCGCTGTTCTTGTCGTGGGTGTATGCCCACGTTCCTGCGGTTATGGACGGGATGGGGCTACCCGCAAGGGCGTCCGCACGTCGCAATGCGTGTTCTTAACATCCCGTCCACCTGTCTGTGCGTTGCACCGCTGATTCTGTTTGCAAGCCCCTGTCGGGGCGTTTCTTTTCGAGGCCGGGTTTCGGCCCGGCGGCCGACTCACTTTCTTGTCTCGCTACAAGAAAGTGAGCAAAGAAAAGCGCCCGAATGTCCGCGTCCCCTTCGCTGCGCTGCGGGGCAACCTGCGCCGTGGCGGTTGCGGGGTTCGCCGTGAAACTCACTTCGCGCTGCGCGCTACGTTCAAACAATCACGGCGAGTCAGATGACGAAGCAGTCCTGTCCTTCGGCAGGACTGCAACCCCGCAACCACCACGGCGCAGGCGCTGACATACGGGGAGTTTGCCCGGGCCTTCGCTGCGCTCGGCCTGGGGCTTCGGGGCGCTTGCCGTCTTGAAAGCCTCTATCATTGCGGCGGCCCCCTGTTCAGGGGCTGGTGCGTAAGAACACTTGACTGTTGAGCGGTGCGGCCTCGCCGTTAAGGAGGCCTTGTCACGTCTGAATTGTCGGATCGTGGGTGCATGCCCACGTCCCTGCGGTTACGGGCGGGATGGGGCTACCCGCAAGGGCGTCCGCACGGCTCAGCACGTGTTCTTAACATCCCGTCCACCTGTTTGTGCGTAAGAACACAGACGGGTGGTTCCCGTCTCGCTGAGGAGTAAATCATGTACGTCATGTACGGCACTTCTTTTTCTGCCTTCCCCTCCACCCATCAAGCGCCCCACGCTGGCGCGTCTGCCGTGGGAGGGGTTGCGCCATGAGTACCGCTTCCCCAACCCTGACCCAGCCCACGCCGCAACAGTTGAGCCATGCCGTGACCGAGATCGGCCGGCTGACGCTGCAAGGCAGCAGCGAGGTGTACTCGCTGGGCCAGCTGGCGCTGGCCTGGCTGGAGCGGCCCGAGGGCCATCGCAATCTGGAGGTGGTGGCCAATGCGCTGCAGGCCATTTGCGGGGCTGCGCAGCGGATGGAGGAACTGGTTGAGGACGAGGTGAGCTACGTGCATTGCCTGCAGGAGGATCCGGCGTATCTGCGGCGGATGGCTGCGGCTTCTGCGGCGTTTGAGCGCTGATTCTCTTTGCAAGCCCTGTCGGGCCTTCGCTTCGCTTGGCCCGGCGTTTCAGCCCAGGACGTTCTTCAGCAGCGTCTTTTCCTGCTCCGTGAGGGCGGCTATGCATTCGTCGCCCAGGGCTTGCAGCAGCCGGGTGCTGTCGGCGTTGGCGATGTCCAGGCCCAGGCGCTTTTGCTGGGCTGCGGGCTGCGTGAAGTTCAGGCGCAGGTAGCTGCTGGTGCCCAGTTCCTGGCGGGCCGCCTTGACGGCCTGGACCTCCTGGGCGGCCATGACCAGGTCCAGCAGGGGCTTGACCAGGGTCAGCCCGCGTCGGGGCATGGCCACGGGGTCCTGGCCCTGCTGGGGGTTGGCGGTGCCTACGCTGATCATCACGATGTCGGCGGCCGGCCCCCACAACTGGCGTGCGGCCTGCAGGGCCAGCAGGTCGGGCGCGTTGGCGGCGAGTCCGCCGTCCACGAAGACATGGCCTGCTGCGGCGTGCGCGGGAAAGTAGGTGGGGGCGGCCGATGAGGCCAGCATGGCGTCCATCAGCGTCAGGCCCAGCCGGTCCCTGTCGGGCAGGGCGCCGCTGGCCAGCACGTGCAGCTGCGATGAATTCCAGTTCACGGCGGGCAGCAGCAGCGGCACCTGCAGTTGCCCCAGGGCGGACTGCTCCGCTTGCGGCATGGCCTCCTTGATCGCTGCGCGCAGCGGGGCGCTGTCATAGAGCGCCTTGCCCATGGCCTGGCGCAGGCCGGGCAGCCATTTGGAGGGAAAGATGGCGGGGCCGTGGTCCAGTAGCAGTTGCTTGATGCGCGCGGGCTGGCAGCCGCTGGCCAGGGCGGTGGCGATGATGGCGCCGATGGAGGTGCCGGCGAACAGGTCCACTTTCTCCAGCAGGTCGCCGTTGCCGAATTCGCGGTGGATGCGTTCCAGCACATGGGCGCTGAAGAGGCCGCGATAGCCGCCGCCCGAAAGGCTCAGGACGACCCGGCGCCGGCGCAGGCCCTGGCGCACCGCGCTGGACAGGGGCGGTACGTCGAAGTCCATCACAGCGCGTGCACGGCAACGCCCCGGGCGGCGGCCTGCGTCAGGTAGAGGTTGGCGGGCTCGGTGTAGCAGACCTTGAGCAGGTCGGCCGTGGCGATGAGCAGCCGCAGGTCCTGCGCCAGCGGCGCCGTGCCCTGCGGGCCCTGGCTGTCCAGCGGCGCGAAGTTGCGCCATTCGATGAAGCGCTCCAGCACCTTGTTGTCCACGCTGGTCAGCATGGAAGCGCCTTCGGCCCGCAGGTTGGCATACAGCGCATCGAGCAGGGAGAACCATTCGTTGCGGTCGCGCAGGTCGTGGAATGCCTCGGCCACGGCTGCCTTGGCGATGGCCATGGACAGGTCGCTGACGATGCAGTCCAGCGGCCGGATGGTGGAGAACCACTGCAGGGTTGCGGGTTCCTGGTTCGCCATCCACAGCAGGCAGCGGGGACCCAGCAGGTAGCGGCTCATGGCGCGCGCCGGGCGGGTACGTCGATATCGCCGCGCGCCCCGGACATCTGCGCAGCGGACAGATCCACGGCCTGGCGCGGCAGCGGCAGGGACCGGCAGATGTCGGCCACCGTGCGGGGGGCGCGTTCGTTGGCGGACAGGGCCACCATGTGCTCCTCGCTGACGATCACGTAGCGCTTGCGGCCCTGGGAGATGAGGGCCACCCCGTCGTGATCGGCCTGTTTGAGCACCGCGCCGTACTGCGCCTTGAAGACCGAGATCGGCATGGGTGTGGTGTTGCGCGGCATGGCCGAGCCGACCTGGTGGCTCAGGTCCCGCAGGGCGCGGTTCAGCGGGTCGCGCTCGCCCTCGGGCAAGGCAGCGTCGGTGCGGGCGGAGAAATGGGACGGCATGGTCGACCTTTCTGGTCAGGTTGTGCTGTCATTGTTGGTCAGGCTGACCAGGGTGTCAATTGTGGCCATGGCAGGCCCCTGCGGCGCCCCCGCAATGCGCCGGCCCGCACTTGTACCCCGCCGCGTCTGCGCTACACTTGCCCGCTATGTTCATTCATCGCATGTTCATTGCAGGTTGTGGAGACCGGGGAGCCTGGCCCTGGCGCAAGCCTGTCCAACTGAACAGCTGAAGCACCCGGGGCGCGACCCGGCGTGCACCCGAGGCCCTACGGGCCAATCGAATGAATCGGCGCAATCCATGCGCAGCCCGCACCCACATCAGGTCTGCCAGCGCCACGCAATCCGGAGTCTTTCCCCGTGATCACCGAACTCGAATTCAAGAGCCTTGCTGCGCAGGGCTACAACCGCATCCCTCTGATGGTCGAGGCGTTTGCGGATCTCGAAACCCCCCTGTCCCTCTACCTCAAGCTGGCCCATGCGGGCGGTGACGGCAAGCACAGCTTTTTGCTGGAGTCCGTGGTGGGCGGCGAGCGCTTCGGGCGCTACAGCTTCATCGGCCTGCCTGCACGCACGCTGCTGCGCGCCAGCGGCTTCGGCGATGCGGCATGCACCGAGGTGGTGACCGATGGCCAGGTGGTTGAGACGGCCAAGGGCAATCCGCTGGAATTCATCGCTGCCTACCAAAAGCGCTTCAAGGTGGCGCTGCGCCCGGGGCTGCCGCGTTTTTGCGGCGGGCTGGCCGGCTACTTCGGCTACGACGCCGTGCGCTATATCGAGAAGAAGCTGGAAGATTCCTGCCCGCCCGATACGCTCAACTGCCCCGACATCCTGCTGCTGCAGTGCGAGGAAGTGGCGGTGATCGACAACCTGTCGGGCAAGCTGTACCTGATCGTCTATGCCAACCCCGGCGAGAGCGAGGCCTATACGCGCGCCAAGAAGCGGCTGCGGCAGTTGAAGGATTTGCTGCGCTACTCGGTCAGCGCGCCGCAGATCAAGGCCGGCGAGAGCCATCCGGCCCAGCGCAGCTTTGCCAAGGAAGACTACCTGGCGGCCGTGGAGAAGGCCAAGGAACTGATCGCCGCGGGCGACTTCATGCAGGTGCAGGTGGGCCAGCGCATCCACAAGCGCTTCACGGCCAGCCCCTTGAGCCTGTACCGCGCGCTGCGATCGCTCAATCCCAGCCCCTACATGTACTACTACCACCTGGGCGATTTCCATGTGGTGGGCGCCAGCCCCGAGATCCTGGTGCGCCAGGAGAACACGGACGAGGGCCAGAAGGTCACCATCCGCCCGCTGGCCGGCACGCGCCCGCGCGGCGCCACGCCCGAGGCCGACAAGGCCACCGAAAAGGAACTGGTGGCCGACCCCAAGGAACGCGCCGAGCACGTGATGCTGATCGACCTGGCGCGCAACGACATCGGCCGCATCGCCAAGACGGGCAGCGTGAAGGTGACCGAGGCCTTTGCCGTGGAACGCTACAGCCACGTGATGCACATCGTCAGCAACGTGGAGGGCATTCTGCGCGACGGCATGGACAACATGGATGTGTTCAAGGCCACCTTCCCGGCCGGCACGCTGACGGGCGCGCCCAAGGTGCATGCCATGGAGATCATCGACCAGCTGGAGCCGACCAAGCGCGGCATCTACGGCGGCGCCTGCGGCTACCTGAGCTTTGCGGGCGACATGGACCTGGCCATTGCCATCCGCACGGGCGTGATCAAGGACGGCACGCTCTACGTGCAGGCCGCCGCCGGCGTGGTGGCCGATTCCGTGCCCGAGATGGAATGGAAAGAGACCGAGCACAAGGCGCGCGCACTGATGCGCGCGGCCGAGCTGGTGGAGGAAGGACTGGAATGAGCACGGACCGCGCCAAGCAGGCCATCGACCTGGTGCAGCACTGCACCGACATGCTGGATGTGCGCCGCAATGTGGATGCGCTGGACGATGTGCTGGTGCCGCTGCTGGTCACGCGCATGGGCTACATGCAGCAGGCCGCGCGCATCAAGGCCGATGCGGCCCAGGTGCGCGACGAGGGCCGCATCGAGGCCATCGTGCGCCGCGTGCGCGAGCGCACGGCCGCCGAGGGCGGCCAGCCCGACATGATGGAGGCGGTGTACCGCCACCTCATGGAGGAATGCATTGCCTACGAGCACCGCGAGTTCGCGCGGCTGCGCGAAGGCGGTGCGCAGGACGATCGTTCCTAGGGCCTGTTTACACTCATGCGGGGATCGCGTTGCCCGGCAGCCAGCGCAGCGCATGGCGCGCCGCCACCCATTCCTCGTTGGTGGGCTCCACGCCCACGGTGACGGCGCTGCCGGTGGCCGAGATCACGGCCGCATCGCGCGCATTGGCCTCGGCGTCCAGCCGCAGGCCCAGAAAGCCCAGGCCCTCGCACACGCGCCGCCGTATCTCGGCGCTGTGCTCGCCCACGCCTGCGGTGAACACCAGCAGGTCCAGGCCGCCCAGCACGGCGACCAGGGCGCCGATCTCGCGCACGATGCGCCGCACGTAAAGCGCCAGCGCGTCGCGGGCACGCTCGGCCCGGGCATCGGCGCCTGATTCCAGCGGCAGCAGCACGCGCGGCTCGGACGAGGTGCCCGAGACGCCCAGCAGGCCGGACTCGTGGTACAGGATGCGGCCCACTTCCTGCAGGCTGAGCTTTTCGATTTCCATCAGGTAGATCACGGCGCCGGGGTCCAGCGCGCCGGTGCGCGTGCCCATCATCAGGCCGTCCAGCGCAGAGAAGCCCATGGTCGTGGCCACGCTTTGCAGGCCCTGCATGGCGCACAGGCTGGCGCCGCTGCCCAGGTGGGCCACCAGGGTGCGCCCGCGCGCCAGGTCGCCATGGCGCTCGGGCAGGGCGGTGGCCATGTATTCGTAGGACAGGCCGTGGAAGCCGTAGCGGCGCAGCCCGCGTTCCCAGGCCGCATGCGGCAGGGGCAGCAGTTGCTCGACCTTGGGCAGCGTGTGGTGGAAGGCGGTGTCGAAGCAGGCCACCTGCACCAGTTCGGGCCGCTCTCGCAGCAGGATGTCCATGGCCTCCAGCGCAAAGGGCTGGTGCAGCGGCGCCAGCGGGATGAAGGCCTTGAGGTCGGCCAGCACGCCGGCATCGACGCGCACGGGCTCGAAGTAGCGGCTGCCGCCGTGCACCACGCGGTGGGCGATGGCGGCCACGCGGGCGCCGTCCAGCTGCGCCAGGCGCGCGGTGATGCGCTCGCGGATCAGCTGCAGCGCGGCGCGGTAGGGGTGGGCTGTGTCCAGGGTGATGGCAAAGGGCGGCACGCCGCTCTCGCCGAAGTCGGGCGCGGGCCCGCCTATGCCCTGGACCTTGCCGTTCCACAGCGGCTTGCGCGGCAGCGGGCGCTGGGCACCGTCGAAGACGGCGAACTTGATGCTGGACGAGCCGCAGTTGAGCACCACGACCAGTTCGCGGGCGGGGGAGGATGCGGTGTGGGCAGGGATCATGGCGGCGAGTTCCGGTAGCGGTGGGCCAGCAGCAGAGCGATGGCGCAGGAGGCGATGCGCGAGGCGCGGCTGTCGGCGCGGCTGGTCAGGATCACGGGCACCTTGGCGCCCATGACGATGCCGGCGCTGGCCGCCTCGCCCATGTACATGAGCTGCTTGGCCAGCATGTTGCCGCTTTCCAGGTCGGGCACGACCAGGATATCGGCCTGGCCCGCCACGGGCGAAGCTATGCCCTTGGTGCGCGCGGCGGCCATGGACACGGCGTTGTCGAAGGCCAGCGGCCCGTCGAGCACGCCGCCCGCGATCTGGCCCCGGTCGGCCATCTTGCACAGCGCGGCGGCGTCCAGCGTGGCCGGCATGTGCGGGCTCACGGTCTCCACGGCGGCCAGGATGGCGACCTTGGGCTCGGGCACGCCGATGGCATGGGCCAGGGCGATGGCATTGCGCACGATGTCGGCCTTTTGCTGCAGGTCGGGCGCGAGGTTGATGGCCGCATCGGTGACGATGAAGGGGCGCGGGTAGTGCGGCGTCTGCAGCACGAAGCAGTGGCTCACGCGGCGCTTGGTGCGCAGGCCGGCGGCGGCGGCCACCACCTCGGCCATGAGCTCGTCGGTGTGCAGGCTGCCTTTCATGATGGCCTCGACCTCGCCGCAGGCGGCCAGCTCGGCGCCGCGCGTGGCGGCGGCATGGCTGTGCGGCACGTCCTCGATGCGCAGGCCGCCCAGGTCCAGCCCAT
>NZ_JTKZ01000626.1:6183-6360 GCF_000799035.1 Delftia sp. ZNC0008 | reverse complement strand
GAATCGAACCCACGACCCCTTGGTTCGTAGCCAAGTACTCTATCCAGCTGAGCTACAGCCGCCAAGCTTCGAATTATAGCGTGCTTTTTGAACGCCTACGGAAAACCATGAAAATATCGAAAAATAACCGTTGACCAGCGCCTGAACCATGGCCACGGCCTCCGTGCGTGGCGCCTG
>NZ_JTKZ01000626.1:0-6173 GCF_000799035.1 Delftia sp. ZNC0008 | reverse complement strand
GAATCGAACCCACGACCCCTTGGTTCGTAGCCAAGTACTCTATCCAGCTGAGCTACAGCCGCCAAGACAACGATTGTATATCAATTTCCGGCCTCTCCGCAAAAATTGCAACCATCGCAAACTCCCGGCCCCGTGGCGCACCGCGCTGGCCTATATTGGCCGGTCGCGGATGCAGGCCCTGCCCTGCACCTGCGCGGGAGACAAACACAGCGAGCGGCCCGCCGCAGCGGCGGGAACGACAAGACATGACAGACAAGCGCGCGGCCACGCAGCCGCAACCGCCCGAGGGCGCCATGTGGGGGCAGCTGTTTCGCCGCAGCGCCCGCCCCTCCCTGAGCCTGCAGGGCCAGATCCGCGAGATGCTGGTCGATGCCATCCTCTCGGGCATCCTCGCACCCGGCGAATCCATTCCCTCCAGCCGCGAGCTGGCGCGCCACCTGGGCGTGGCACGCATCACCGTCGTGCTGGCCTACCAACAACTGGCCGAGGAAGCCTTTTTGCTGAGCCGCCAGCGCAAGGGCCACTTCATCCATCCCGACGTACTCAAGGGGCGCACGCCAGGCGGCGCTGCGGCCAGCAGCACCCCTGGCGAAGGCCGCCGCACCGACTGGTCGCGGCGCCTGTGGCTGCTGCCCAGCCAGCAGCGCAGCATCGTCAAGGAAGAGGACTGGCAGCGCTACCCCTATCCCTTCCTGTACGGCCAGTTCGACAAGGAGCTGTTTCCCACGGCCGCCTGGCGCGAATGCTGCCTCAAGGCGCTGGGGGTGCTGGACATACGCCAGTGGGCGCCCGACCAGATCGCGCGCGACGACGAGATGCTGATCCAGCAGGTGCAGACCAAGATCCTGCCCAGGCGCGGCGTCTGGGCCTCGGCCGACGAGCTGATCATTACCGTGGGTGCGCAGCACGCCCTCTACATGGTGGCCGACCTGCTGATGCGCGAGGGCACGGCCGTGGGCATCGAGGAGCCCGGCTATCCCGATGCGCGCAACATCTTCAGCAGCCGCACCTCCCAGGTCATCCCGCTGCCGGTGGACGGCCAGGGCCTGCCGGTCACGCCGCTGCTGCGCCAGCTGGACTACCTCTACGTGACGCCCAGCCACCAGTGCCCCACGGGCGTGACCATGCCGCTGGCCCGGCGCGAGGCGCTGCTGGAGATGGCCGAGGCGCACGACATCATCCTCATCGAGGACGACTACGAGAGCGAGAGCAGCTTCGACGGCCAGCCCATTCCGGCGCTCAAGAGCCTGGACCGCAGCAACCGCGTGATCTACGTGGGCAGCCTGTCCAAGAGCCTGGCGCCGGGCCTGCGCGTGGGCTACATCGTGGCGGCGCCCGAGCTGATCCGCGAGCTGCGCGCACTGCGCCGGCTCATGATCCGCCACCCTGCCACCTTCGTGCAGCGCACGCTGGCCATGTTCATCTCCCTGGGCCACTACGAGGCCCAGCAGCGGCGCCTGGCCCAGGCGCAGAAGGAGCGGCACGCAGCCCTCACGGCCGCCATGGCCGAGCATGCGCCCGGCTGCCGCATCACGCCCGTGCGCGGCGGCGGCTCGTGCTGGGTGCAACTGCCCGACCACATTCCTGTCGATGCCCTGGCGCAGCGTGCCGCCGCGCACGGCGTGCTCATCGAGCCCGGCGATGTGTTCTTCGCCCGCCCGGGCACGCCCGGCAGCTACATGCGCATGGGCTACCAATCCATACCCGCCAACGACATCGGCCAGGGCGTGAAGGCCCTGGCCGATGCGATCCGTGAGGAGCAGCCCGAGAAGTAACGCCAGGAATGGCCGGGACCGGCCCTGCCGGCCCCGTCGCCCCTGGGTCAATACTTCTGCGGCTCGGGCCGCGAAGCCTCGGACAGCGATGTCACCACGGGCGCCACGCCGCGCTGCAGGAACTGCCGCACGGCGTAGGCCAGCAGCAAAATGCACAGGCTGGCCACGCCCAGCGCCAGCGGCGTGCGCTGCTCGGGGATGAAGGCCATGGCGATGACGATGGACAGCATGCCGAAGATGGCGAACCAGGTCAGGTACGGATAGCACCACATGCGCACCTTGAGCTGGTGGGGCGCCTCGCGCTCCAGCCGGGCGCGCAGGCGCAGCTGCGAGATGGCGATCAGGATGTAGACGAAGATCGCCACCGTACCGTAGGAATTGACCAGGAAGGCAAACACCTTGTCGGGCGACACATAGGACATCACCACGGCGCCGTAGCCGAACAGCGTGGCCACCAGGATGGCCCGCGTGGGCACGCCGTTGCGGCTGACCTTGGCCAGCGCCTTGGGCGCATCGCCGCGCCGCGTCAGCGCGAACAGCATGCGCGAGGATGCATACAGCCCCGAGTTCAGCGCCGACAGCACGGCCGTCAGCACGATGGCATTCATGATCTGCGCGGCGGCCGGCACGCCCATGGTGTTGAGCGCGCTGACATACGGCGTGGCAATGCCGCCCGCATTCCAGGGCACCAGGCAGGCCACCAGGAAGATGGAGCCCACATAGAACACCAGCACGCGCGTGATCACCGAGTTGGTCGCCTTGGCCACGGCCTTCTGCGGCTCGGCCGTCTCGGCGGCGGCAATGGTCACGATCTCGGCGCCGAAGTAAAAGCCCGTGGCCGCCACCGCCCCGGTCAGCACGGGCACGATGCCGTTGGGCATGAAGCCGCCGTTGCCGGTGAGGTTGCCGAAGTGCATGCCCTGCGAGGCGGGCGTCAGGCCCAGCACGTAGACGCCGGCCACGAACAGGAAGACCACGATGGCCGCCACTTTGATGGAGGCGAACCAGAACTCGAACTCGCCAAAGGACTTGACCGACACCAGGTTGGTCAGCGTCAGCATCACCAGCAGCACCAGGCTGATGCTCCAGTTGGGCACATCGGGCAGCCAGTAGCGCACCAGGTCGGCGCCGGCCACGGCCTCCAGCGCCACGACGATGACCCAGAAGTACCAGTACATCCAGCCCGTCAGAAAGCCTGCCAGCCGGCCCACGCCGGGACGGTCGCGCCAGGCCTCGCGCGCAAACTCGTAGAACGAGCCTCCCCCGGGCATGGAGCAGGCCAGCTCGCCCAGCATGCGCATGACCAGCACCACGAGCAGGCCCGTGATGAGGAAGGAAAGAATCGCGGCCGGCCCGGCCGACTTGATGACGACGCCGCTGCCCACGAACAGCCCGGCGCCGATGACGCCACCGAGGGCGATCATGGTCATGTGGCGTTCCTTGAGCCCGTGCGAAAGCCCCGGTGAAGAGGCGTGCTGATTTCCGATCATGTCTTGTCTCCTGTTTTATTCAGGCGCCACGGCTGATGCTCTGTTGTGGTGGCTGCGCAGGTGCGCGCCTTGCCGTGGCGTATCCGGTGTTCCCGGTGGCACGGGGCCGCATGGCCCCGCGCCGTCAGGCGGCCGCCACCGGCGGGCGGTCCTTGCGGAAGGCGTTCTTCACGGCGATCTTTCCGTCCTTGAAGGTGAAGACATCCACCATGCGCGCTTCCACGCGCAGGCCGTCGGCCTTGGTGCCCTTGAAGGTGCTCTCGGACACGCCACGGTCGCCCTGCACGAAGTGGTCTCCATCGAGCCAGGCCGCATCGGGAAAGGCCTGCCAGGCCATCTGGAAGCCCTCGCGCACGGCCTGGCGGCCGATGAAGCTGCGGCCCATGAGATCGGGCCCGGCCACGGCGTGGAACTCGCATTCATCGGCCATGAAGCCCATCAGGGCCTCGATGTCGTGGCGGTTCCAGGCCTCGGCAAAGCGGGCCAGGAACTGTGCGTCGGGAGGGTTGGTGTCTGCGCTCATGCTGTCTCCTTGTCTGTGGTGGGTCCCACGGCGCCGGGCCCGGGCAGGGCCGCCGCGCCGCGTCATCGAAATGTCGATGGGCCATGGTAGGTAGCAGGCACACGGACCCGTTAGAACCAGATGCCATCAATCGTTAGGTCCAGGCGCGCGCACCGGCCGCCACTGGCTCTATCGAAAGCTGGGCTGTGGCGCTAACTGGCTCCATGGCCTGCTGGCTATGCTGATTCCATCGTCGGTGCACCGCCTTGCAGAGCTCGCCGGCACTGGCCCCATTCCACCGAATCCATAGCAAAAAGCGGCAGATCCCAAGCCGCCGCACCAGGAGACATCCGCCATGAAAGCCGAGGACATCCGCCCCAGCCACCTGCGTCCCTACGACCCTCAGTACGACCCGCTGGTGGCCGCCAACCCGGGCCACGGCACGGGCTATGCGCCCACCTACTGGGTCGGCACGGCGGGACGACCGCCAGACGATGACGGCCCGGTCACCGGCGACATGGACGTGGACGTGGCCATCGTCGGCTCGGGCTTCACGGGCCTGGCCACGGCCCTGTTTCTGGCGCGCGAACACGGCATACGCGCCGTGGTGCTGGACGCCAACCAGACCGCCTGGGGTTGCACCAGCCGCAACGGCGGCCAGGGGCAGAACGCCAGCGGGCGCCTGTACCGCTCGCAATGGATCGCACGCTGGGGCAAGGACGTGGCGCTCAAGCTCGACGCCGAGATCCGCGAGGGCTTCCAGACCTTCAAGGACCTGGTGGCCGAATTCCCCGAGTGCGAGCCCCAGCCCGGCGGCCACCTCTACATCGCCCACCGCGAAAAAAAACTCGACTTCCTGCGCAACGAGACCCAGATCATGCGCGAGGTCTTCGGCTACGACGCCCGCATGCTCAGCCCCGAGGAGCTGCGCCGCGCCTATGTGAACGACGCCGACAGCCACGGCGCCATGCACGAGCCCGACGGCATCGGCGTGCACCCGCTCAAGCTGGCCTTCGGCTACCTGCGCAAGGCGCGGGAGCTGGGCGTCAAGGTGCACCCGGCCAGCCCGGTGCTGGGCGTCGAGACGCGCAACGGCGTGCACCACCTGCGCACGCCCGGCGGCACCGTGCGGGCGCGCGCCGTGGGCTTTGCCACGGGCGGCTACACCAGCAACGCCCTGCATGGCAGCCTGCGCTCCAAGATCATGCCCATCCTCTCGAACTCGCTGGTCACGCGGCCGCTGACCGAGCAGGAGCTGAAGGCCACGGGCTTCAAGACCACCCAGGTCATCACCGACACGCGCACGCTGCGCTTTTACTACCGCCGCCTGCCCGACAACCGCGTGCAGATCGGCAGCCGCAGCGCCGTCACGGGTGCCGATGCGCCCAACCCCATCCACATGGCCAAGCTGGTGGACGGCCTGCACCGCAAGTTCCCGGCGCTCAAGGGCATCACCATCGACTACTCCTGGTGGGGCTGGGTCGATGTGAGCCACGACATGATGCCGCGCGTCTTCCAGCCCGACCCGGGCCAGAGCATCTTCTACGCCGTGGGCTATGGCGGCAACGGCGTCTCCTTCTCGGCCCACGCGGGCCGTCGCATGGCCGAGCGCATCGCGGGCCGCCAGAGCAAGACCTTCGAGCTGCCCATCTACAACTCGGAGCTGGAGTATCCGAACGTCTTCAACATGGTGCGCTCGCCCGCGTTTGCGCCGTTTCGCCGGCTGGGGCAGCGGTTCCTGTACCACTGGTACTACATGCGCGACGAAAAGCTCTGAACCCCAACCGATTGCTGCTTGGGCCGGCCTGCTGCAGGGGGCCGGCCCTTTTTTTTCAGCAGCGCCGGGGGCAGCCACCTGCTACCGGTTCCGCATCCAGTCGGCCGTGTTCATGAAGCTGGCCTTGAGGCGCACGCGCAACTCCTCGGGCACGCCGGTCTCGCCCATGGCCTGGTCCATGCAGGCCACCCACTGGTCGCGTTCCAGGATGCCGATGGAAAACGGCATGTGGCGCATGCGCAGGCGCGGGTGGCCGAAGCGATCCTGGTAATGGTCAGGGCCGCCCAGCCAGCCGCACAGGAACCAGAACAGCTTCTGGCGCGCGTCGGCCAGCGTGCTGCCATGGGCGGCACGCAGTTCGGCATAGCCGGGCTCCAGGTCCATCAGATCGTAGAAACGGTCCACCAGGGCCTGCACCCTGGGCTCGCCGCCGATCCATTCATAGGGGGTCTGGGGCGCGTTGTTCTGGGATTCCTCTGACATGGCGAAAAGCGGCTGGCGGCTGAGTGAAACCCGCGATTGTCAGGCATGTGCCATGTCCGTGCTTGCGTGCGTGCCGGCCCGCAAGAAGGCATACACGCCCAGCGCCGTCAGCACGGTGATGCCGGCCAGCACATCGAGCAAGGTGG
>NZ_JTKZ01000559.1:0-6251 GCF_000799035.1 Delftia sp. ZNC0008 | reverse complement strand
CCGCGTAGCCGCCAGCCACGGTGGCGGCCACGCCCAGCAGGCCAAAGGTCAGCGCGGCGCCGGCACTCCACTGCAGCGCGGGCTGCACGCCGGCAAAGTAGCCGCCGCCCAGGTCACCGCCCAGCAGGTGCAGGGCCAGCCAGGCCAGTCCCGCACCCAGCGCAATGCCGGCCGCGCTGCCCACCATGCCCAGCAGCAGCGATTCCAGCAGCACCAGGCCCAGGCGCTGGCGCGGTGTCAATCCCAGCACGGCCAGCAGGGCGAACTGCGGCGCGCGCTGGGCCACGCTGAGCGCCAGCACCGAGAACACCAGGAACGCCCCCGTGAACAGCGCCACCAGGGCCAGCACCGTGAGGTTGACGCGGTAGGCGCGCGACATCTCGGCAATGCGCTGCTGGTCGTCGCCGGGGCGGCTGGCGAGGGCCTGGGCGGGCCAGTCGGGCAGGCGGCGCAGTTCGGCCAGCAGGGACTCGCGCGTGGCGCCTTCGGCCAGCAGCACATCGATGCGGTCCACCTGGCCCCAGCGCTGCAGGCTGTCCTGCAGCGCACCGATGTCCATCACGGCCAGCGGCGGGCCGGATGCGGCCACCGTGCCCGCGATGCGCAGGGTCTGCGCGCGCCCGCCCAGTTGCCATGGCAGGGGCGTGTGCCGCGCCTGCTCCGGCGTCAGGCCCAGGGCTTCGAGTGCCGTTGCATTGAGGAAGACCGCATCGGGCGCGAACAGGTCCAGCCGCCCGCCGCCATCGAACAGCCGGGGCATGAGCGCAGGCGCCACGGGCGCCAGCCGCAGCGCATCGCCGCCCAGCACGCGCAACTGCACCGGCGTGGCGGTGCCGGCCAGGGCCGTGGCTTCGATCCAGGGTGCGGCCAGGCTGACCTGGGGCTGCTGCGCAACACGGCCATACAGCGATTCGGGCAGGCCGCCCTGCATGGCACGCAACTCCAGGTCCGGCTGGCCGCTGACCGTGCGCACGGCGCGCGAGAACTCATCGAGCGCGGACTGGTTGATCACGTGCACGGCAAAGCCCAGGGCCACGCCCAGCATGATGGCCACCAGGGCGGTGGCCGTGCGCCAGGGATGCTGGCGCAGCTCCTGCCAGGAAAAGGTGCGAAGCAGGGCGAGCATGGGCGGATGGTCTCTGGCGCTAGGCGGGCTGCATGCCCTGTGCGGTCAGGCGCAGCAGGCGGTCGGCACGGCGAGCGGCCTCGATGGAGTGCGTGACCAGCACCAGGGCGGCCTGGTGCTCGCGGGTCTGCTGCAGCAGCAGCTCCATGACCTGTGCGGCCGTGCCGGGGTCCAGGTTGCCCGTGGGCTCGTCGGCCAGCAGCAGGGCCGGGCCGTGGACCAGGGCACGCGCAATCGCCACGCGCTGCAGCTGGCCGCCGCTGAGCTGCCAGGGCAGGCGCTGCTCCAGCCCCTGCAGCCCGACGGCCTGCAGCAGTTGCTGAACGCGCTGGCGGCCCGCCGCATCCAGCCGCTGCAGCAGCATCAGCGGCAGGGCCACGTTGTGCCAGACATCCAGGTGCGGCAGCACATGGAAGGCCTGGAACACGAAGCCGACATGGCTGCGCCGCCACAGCGCACGGCCGGTTTCATCCAGGGCCGACAGGTCCTGGCCTTCGTGCAGCACGCGGCCCTGCTGCCACTCATCAAGCCCGGCCAGGCAGTTGAGAAAGGTGGACTTGCCCACGCCCGAGTCACCCACGATGGCCACGAACTCGCCGCGCGCCACGCTGCAGTCCACGTTCTCGAAGACGGCGGTTTCCGTGCCGCCGTCGTTGCGGTAGCGCCGCGCCAGGCCCTGGACCTGAAGCAGCGGCGGCTGAGTCAGCGGCGTGTTGTCCTGGGGCACGGCAGTCATGAAGGCGGTTTCCTGTTCAGCCGTTGCGGGCCTGGGTTGCTGCGGCCACCACGGCCATCGCTGCCTGCAGCAGTTGCTGCTGGGCATCGGGCATATCGCAGGCAATGGCATGGCGGGCGGGCATGCTGCGCAGCCAGGTGATCTGGCGCTTGGCCAGCTGGCGCGTGGCGGCAATGCCGCGTTCGCGCAGCGAGTCCATGGAGTACAGGCCGTCCAGCGATTCCCAGGCCTGGCGGTAGCCCACGCAGCGGATGGAGGGCAGGTCCAGGTGCAGGTCGCCGCGCGCGCGCAACTGCTGCACTTCGTCGATGAAGCCGGCGCTCAGCATGGCGTCGAACCGCTGGGCGATGCGCGCATGCAGCCAGGCGCGGTCCTGCGGCTCCAGCGAGAAGAAGCCGCCGGGGCTGATCAGGCCCTGTGCCGCACCCTTGCCCGCTCGTGTATGAAAGCTGGACAGCGGTTTGCCCGACACCTGCCAGACCTCCAGCGCGCGCTGTATGCGCTGGCTGTCGGCCGGCGCCAGGCGTGCGGCCGTGGCGGGATCGACCTGGGCCAGCAGCGCATGCATGGCGGGCCAGCCGATCTCGGTGGCCTGGGCGTCCAGCCGCTCGCGCACGGCGGGGTCGGCGGCCGGCATGTCGTCAATGCCATCCTGCAGGGCCTTGAAATACAGCATGGTGCCGCCCACCAGCAGCGGCAGGGCGCCGCGCGCGCGGATCTCGGCCACCAGGCGCTGCGTGTCCTGCACGAACTCGGCCGCGCTGTAGGCCTGCAGCGGGTCGCGGATATCGATCAGGTGATGGGGGCTGGCAGCCAGTTCTTCGGGCGTGGGCTTGGCCGTGCCGATGTCCATGCCGCGATAGACCAGGGCCGAGTCCACGCTGATGATTTCTGCGGCCTGGCAGCGTTCGGCCAGCAGCCTGGCCAGGGCCAGGGCGGCAGCGGTCTTGCCGGAAGCGGTGGGGCCGGCGATGGCCAGGCAGGGGAGCGAGGAAGCGGTGGACATTCAAAAAACGCAAACGCAGGAAATGAAAATCAGCGGTGGCCATCGACCCCGCCGTGGCGGCGCACCAGCCCCCAGGCGACCAGGGCCGTGCACACGCCCCAGAACCAGATGCCGAAGGCCATGGGCCGGGTGGACTGGCCGTCCAGGTGCAGGCCCAGCCAGTGTCCCATGGCAAAGGCGATGAGCATCATGGTGAAGCCGTTGAGCGCCGAGGCCGTGCCCGCCGACTGCGGGAAGGGCGCGATGGCATTGCTCTGGCCGCAGGGCATGTGCACGCCATGGGCGATCTGGAAGATATAGAAGGGCAGGGCATAGGCCCAGAGGCTGCGCGCATCGGCCAGCGCCGCAATGCCGATGGCCGTGGCCGACAGCAGGCTGGCCAGCCCGGCAATCTGCACGGCGCGCCGCACATCCATGCGCTGCAGCAGCCAGCGGCACAGGAAGGTGCCCGCGATGTAGCACAGCGCATTGCTGCCCATCAGCAGGCCGTAGCCCGTGCGGCTCACGCCCAGCACATGGATATAGGTGAAGGAAGATGCGGCCAGGTTGGTGAACAGGGCCGCATAGGTGCAGCAGGTCAGCAACTGGTAGGACTGGAATCCCGGGTGGCGCACGATGGTGATCCAGTTGCGCGCCAGGGCCAGCGGCTGCAGCGCCGTGGGATTGGTGCGGGCCAGTGTCTCCGTGAAGCGTAGGGCCACCAGCAGCAGGGCCAGCGCACCCATCACCGCCTGGGCCAGCATGGTGGCGCGCCAGCCCAGCGAATCCACCAGCAGGCTGCCGCTGACGGGGCTCAGGAAGGCGATCACGCCCAGCCCGGTCAGCGCCTTGGACATGACCTGGGCGCCCAGGTGCGGCGCGAACAGGTCGCGCACCATGGCGCGTGCGCACATCACGCCGGCGCCCAGCGATGCCCCCTGCAGCGCGCGCCAGGCAATCAGCGATTCCATGGTCTCGGCGCTGGCGCTGCCCAGCGCGGCCAGCACATAGATGGACATGCCTGCCAGCAGGATGGGCCGGCGCCCGAAGCGGTCGGACAGCGGCCCCCAGGCCAGCTGCGAGCAGCCGAAGGCCAGCAGGAAGGCCGTCAGCGTGAGCTGCACCTGGGACACCTGGGTGGAGAAGGCTGCCTGTATCGAGGGCAGGGCGGGCAGGTACAGATCTGTGGCCAGCGGCTGAAGCCCCAGCAGCAGGCCGAGCAGGATGACGACCAGGACGGGGGACATGGCCGGCTGCGCTTGCGCGACGGCGGGAGACAGGGGCGCTGACATAGGCGCCCGAGGGTAGCAGAGAACCCGGGGTGCCGCTGTCCATGCCTTGGCGGCGCATATCCATCTGCGGATTGCGCAGTTGGGAACCGGCCCGCCCCTGCCTACATTGCATTGCAGAGCAACCCGACCCCAACCGAGCAACCAACGCAACTGCGAACAAAGGACCGTGATGGCAACGCCGACCGCTTTCTCCACCATCCCCGCCACCCTGCGCCAGGGTGCCTGCACCGTGCTGTACGTCGCGGCCCTGATCGGCGGCACGGCCCATGCCAATGCGCCCGTTCCCGAAGGTCCGCTGGTCAGCACCGAATGGCTGGCGGCCAACCTCAACCGCGCCGACGTGCGCATCGTCGAAGTCAGCGTCAACCCCGGCCTGTACGAGCGCTCCCATGTGCCGGGCGCGGTCAATTTCTCGTGGCACAACGATCTCAACGACAAGGTGCGCCGCGACATCGTGGGCAAGGAGCAGTTCGAGAAACTGCTGTCGCAGGCCGGCGTGAAGGACGGCACCACGGTCGTGCTGTACGGCGATACCAACAACTGGTTCGCGGCCTGGGGGGCCTGGGTCTTCGACATCTATGGCGTGCAGAACGTCAAGCTGCTGGACGGCGGCCGCAAGAAGTGGGAGGCCGAGAACCGCCCCCTCAACAACCGCGCCCCGGAATATGCGGCCACCACCTACCGCGTGGGCAAGGTCAACACCGCGCTGCGCGCGCGCCTGACCGATGCGCTGGCCTCGGCCGAAGGGCGCAGCGACGCCAGGCTCGTCGACATCCGCTCGGCCGACGAATACCAGGGCAAGGTCTTCGCCCCGGCCGGCGTGCCGGAGCTGGCCATCCGCGCCGGCCACATTCCCGGCGCCGTCAACGTGCCCTGGGGCCAAGCAGTGCGCGAGGACGGCAGCTTCAAGTCCGCCGAAGAACTCAAGAAGCTCTATGCGGGTGTGGGCATCGACGGCAGCAAGCCCGTCATCACTTACTGCCGCATCGGCGAGCGCTCCAGCCACACCTGGTTTGCGCTGTCCAAGATCCTCGGCTACCAGGTGCGCAACTACGACGGTTCGTGGACCGAATACGGCAACTCCGTGGGTGTGCCGATCAACAACCCGGCCGGCACGGTCTGGGCCGCGAAATGAACCTGCAGTCGATCAACCTGTCTTGAAGGCGGGGGCCGGGCGAGGGGTGTCAGTGCTCTTGGTTCGACGGATCAGGTGCGTGACGTGTGGCTTTGGCAAAAGCTCGGCTCCTTTGGGGCCCGCAGGCTGCGGGCCCCTTTTTTATGGGTGGATGGCAACAAAAGGGGGAAGCAATGACAAGCGTGACCGGTGAGCACACGCAGAACGTGAATGGCAGGCACAGGGCAAGGGACTGGACCAGATGGCTGCCCTTGGCCGCCGTGCTGGCCGCAGCCTGGCCTGTGGCGGCGCAGCTGCAGCTGCAGCTGCAGCTGCAAGGCGGCGGGCGCACCCTGGTCTTTGCGCTGGCGCTGGGCCTGCTGCTGGGGCTGGTGCTGCAGCGCTCGCGCTTTTGCTTTTACTGCCATGCGCGCGACTGGTTCGAGTTCGGCGACCCGCGCGGCGTGCTCTCCATCCTGCTGGCGCTGGCCGTGGGATCGGCGGGCATGACCGTGGTGCTGGGCAGCTGGGTGGCCGTGCCCCAGCCGGGCCAGTTGCCGCCCGACATGCACATAGGCCCCGTGAGCTGGGTGCTGGTCCTTGCGGGCCTCGCCTTTGGCGCGGGCATGTCGGTCTCGGGCTCGTGCATCAGTGCCCACTGGTACCGGCTGGGCGAGGGCTCGCCCGTGGCGCCGTTTGCCCTGGTCGGCACGGGCCTGGGCTTCGTGCTGGGGTTTCGCAGTTGGAACCCGCTGTACAGCCTGGCCATTGCCGATGCACCCGTCATCTGGCTGCCGGCCCATCTGGGCTATGGCGGCGCGCTGGCGCTGCAACTGGCCGTGCTGGGCCTGCTGGCGGCCTGGGTCTGGCGCATTCATGGGCGCTCGGGCCGCGCACGGCCCCGGCCTGCGGCAGAACCGGCGCAGCCACCGGGCCTGTGCCAGCTGTGGCTGTCACTGTGGCAAGGCCGCTGGAACGCCGCGCTGGGCGGCCTGGCC
>NZ_JTKZ01000820.1:0-562 GCF_000799035.1 Delftia sp. ZNC0008 | reverse complement strand
CCGCGTCCGTGGCCTCGTGGTCCGGGTGCCCGTCTTCGCGCCAGGTGCACAACAGCGCATCCGAGGGCTGCAGCAACGGCTCCAGCCGCTGCAGCAATTGCGCTGCATGCTCGGCGATATGGCCGTCGGGCAGGCCCAGCCGCAGCACCTGCGCCTGCGGCGCAAGCAGGGCCAGGGCCTGGGTGCTCTCCTGCACGCGCTCGCGCACCAGCCGCTGCGGCGGCCACAGCGTCGAGTCGGGGTGGCTGGCTCCGCCATCGGTCACGGAGACGATGAGGCAGGGCATGCCCCGCTCGGCACAGCGGCGCAGCAGGCCGGCGCAGCCCAGGATCTCGTCATCGGGGTGTGGCGCGACGATGACGGCGCGGCGCCGGCCGTCCAGCAGGTCGTCCATGGATACCTGCGCTGGCCGGCGCTGCGCAAACCAGGCCTGCCAGCGCGATTCCGGCGTGCCCCGGCCCTCGATGAGGCGCGGCTTCACAGCATCCATGCCGCGCCTCCCGGTGCCTGCGAGGCCTGTGCCTTGTCGGCCAGCAGGCGGCCCAGCGCGGCCTGGTCGCGC
>NZ_JTKZ01000375.1:0-338 GCF_000799035.1 Delftia sp. ZNC0008 | reverse complement strand
CTGTCCTGCTGGTAGATCAGCCCGCGCACGTAGCCATAGGGCACGCGCGTGGAATCCTCGCGGAAGCCCCAGAAGATCACATAGGGGAAATGGCTGTGCGGGTATGGCGAGGGGCTGTCGTGCAGCTTGTGCGGCCCAAGCCAGTAGCTGCGGCGCACCTTCGCCACGATGGCCTTGAATGCCTTGGTCATGCCCGTGGCCAGTCCGTAGTTGTGGGCCTGGTTGCCCGCGTCGTACTCGACCACGCGGCCGTCGGGTGACTCGATGAGCACCACCTCGACCCAGCGCCGATACCAAAGCTCGGTCAGGCACAGCTGCTTGTTGGTGCGGTCGTACCA
>NZ_JTKZ01000595.1:0-21403 GCF_000799035.1 Delftia sp. ZNC0008 | reverse complement strand
CACTGGACGAATTGCTCGCGCAAGGGCCCCACGGCCTGCAGGCCGCGCAACAGGCGGCCGCCGCGGCCAGCAAGCGTTTGTCCCTGCAGGGGCTGGAGATCCTGCCGCCCGTGCTCAACCCGTCCAAGGCTTTCGCCATAGGGCTCAACTACGTGGACCATGCCGCCGAGAGCCATTTCGAGCTGCCCCGGCATCCTGTCATCTTCCAGCGCTATGCCTCCTCGTGGGTGGCGCATGGGCAGGCGCTGGAGCGCCCGCCTGTGTCCACCCAGTTCGACTACGAGGCCGAGCTGGTGGCGGTGATCGGCAAGGCCGGGCGCTATATCGACAAGGCCCGCGCGCTGGAGCATGTGGCCGGCTACTCGCTGTTCAACGATGGGTCGGTGCGCGACTACCAGGTTCGCTCCGCCCAGTGGCTGTGGGGTAAGAACTTCGACCGCAGCGGCGGTTTCGGACCCGAGTTCGTCACCGCCGACGAACTGCCGCCGGGCGCGGCCGGCCTGCGCATCCAGTGCCGGCTCAACGGCCAGGTGCTGCAGGACGCGAATACGCGCGACATGATCTTCGATGTGGCCACCCTGGTCGCGGCCTGCTCGCAGGGCATGGCGCTGCAGCCTGGCGACATCATCATCACGGGCACGCCCTCGGGCGTCGGTCTGGCGCGCAGCCCCCAGGTCTGGATGAAGGCGGGCGATGTCTGCGAGGTGGAGGTGGAGCGCATCGGAATTCTCCGCAATCCGATCGTCGATGCGCCGGCCCTGGACTGACGGCGAGCTGCGAGCTGCAGCGTCTGCGGCATCGGCTGATCACTGTGACGCGTCCATGAACGACCTCACCAGCAGGCTGTCGCTGCGCTCGCGCATGCAATAGACATAGGTGGTGGTGCTGGCCGGGTCGCCCGCGATGCGCAGCGGGCGAAAGCGCGGGTCGGGGATGAATTCGGCTTCGGACACGGCGCCCAGTCCCAGGCCGCGCGCCACGGCTTCGCGTATGGCTTCGCGGCTGCCGATCTCCAGTTCGGTGCGCGGCTGCACGCCGGCGGCCTGCAGCACCGATTCCAGCGCGGTGCGCGTGGTCGAGCCGTGCTCGCGCAGCAGCAAAGGCTGGCCCTGCAGTTCGGACAGCGCGATTTCGCTGCGCCGCGCGAAGGGATGGGCCACATGGGCGAACAGCACGATGGCGTGGCGCGCGTACTCGCGTGCCAGCAGCTCCGGGCGGTCGTAGAGGCCGGCGAGCACGGCCACGTCGGTGTCGTAGCGTTCCAGGTCGGCCAGCACCTGCTGCGAGTTGCCCATGCGGATGGACAGCTGCATGCCCGGGTGCCGTGCGCGGTAGGCGGCCACCATTTCGATCACATGGAAGGGCCCCACGGCGCCGATCTTGAGCTCGCCCTGGTGCAACTGCCCCGAGTCGCGCAGGAAGAATTCGGCCTCGGCCTCCAGCGCCATGATTTTCTGCGCCATGGGCAGCAGTCTGGCGCCTGCGCCAGTGAGCGTCATGCGGTAGCCGCGGCGGTGGAACAGCTCGATCTGGCTTTGGCGCTCCAGCGTGGCGATCTGCGTGGAGATGGTGGGCTGGCTCACGCCCAGTGCGCGGGCGGCGGCGCTGAGGCTGCCGTGGTGGGCGACGGCGATGAAGGCGCGGTAGCGGGCGTTGCTCACGAAAGTCGGTATCTCAAGGTTTTGTCTATGGATGCTGTCAAAACCGATTCTGAAACTTTCACATGGCAGAAATATGTCGCTCCTAGCATTCAGCCATCCCCACCCGCCTGGCGATTTGGCCGGCGATTCACGGATCCACCGATCTGCCGATGTGCCTGACCTGATGCAAAGGAACGCTCCCATGAAGATGAACCGCAAGACCTGGCTGCGCCATGCCGGTGCCGTGCTGGCCCTGGCCGCCACCGCCGCCACCGCTACCACTGCCGCCTTTGCCCAGAGCGCCGAGCTGCGCGTGGGCCTGATCCCTTCGGAGGACGCGCAGGCCATGATCCGCGCCAGCCAGCAGGTCATGGACCAGCTGGCCACCCGCACCGGCATGAAGGTGCGGCCCTTCGTGGCCAATGACTACAACGGCGTGATCGAGGCGCTGCGCTCCAACAAGATCGACATCGCCTTCCTCGGCCCGTTCTCGTACGTGCTGGCCAGCCAGGTGGCAGGCGCCGAGGCCTTTGCCGTGGCCGTGACCAAGAAGACGGGCAAGAGCGCGTACCACAGCATGGTGATCTCCCGCAAGGACAAGGGCCCGGCCAGCGTGGCCGATCTCAAGGGCCGCAGCTTTGCCTTTGTGGACCCGACCTCGGCGTCGGGCCACCTGTTTCCCAAGGCGGGGTTGATGGCCGAGGGCTTCGATGCGGACAAGGGCTTTTCGCGCGTGATCTTCTCGGGCTCGCACGACGCCAGCATCATGGCCGTGGCCAACGGCAAGGTGGATGCGGCGGCCGTGGCCGACCGCATCTTCGACTCGGCCGTGAACAAGGGCCTGGTCAAGCGCGAGGACTTCCAGATCGTCTGGCGCTCCCAGCCCATCCCCGAGTCGCCCATGACCTGGCGCAAGAACCTGGACGCCGGCACCAAGCAGAAGGTGGCTGCGGCCCTGGCCGAGGTCAAGGACCTGCCCTGGGGTGACCAGGGCGTGCTCGACGGCTTCGCGGCCACGGATGACAAGGCCTACGACGTGGTGCGCCAGACGGCCAAGGCCCTGAAGCTGGACCTCGGGAGCATGAAATGATCCGCATCCGCCAATTGCGCAAGAGCTATGGCAGCAACCATGTGCTGCATGGCATCGACCTGGATGTGCAGCCCGGCGAGTTCGTCGTCATGCTGGGCCTGTCGGGGGCCGGCAAGTCCACGCTGCTGCGCTGCATGAACGGCCTGGCCCGCGCCGACAGCGGCACGCTGGAGGTGGGCGGCATGGACCTGATGCTGGGCGGCGGCAGGCACAGCCGGCGCGAGCTGGCTCGCCACGTGGCCATGGTCTTCCAGCACCACAACCTGGTGCCGCGCCTGTCGGTGCGCAAGAACGTGCTGACCGGGCGCCTGGGCCAGACCGGCACCCTGGCCTCGGTGCTGCAGCTGTTCCGCGAAAGCGATATTCGCCTGGCCGACCAGTGCCTGGAGCGCGTGGGCCTGGCCCACAAGGCGCTGGAACGCACCGAGGCGCTGTCGGGCGGGCAGATGCAGCGCGTGGGCATTGCCCGCGCGCTGGCCCAGCAGCCCCAGGTCATCCTGGCCGACGAGCCCGTGGCCAGCCTGGACCCCAAGACCGCGCGCAGCGTGCTGCAGTACCTGCGTGATGCCACGCGCGAGCTGGGCATTGCCGTGGTCTGCAACCTGCACCAGGTGGACTACGCGCGGGAGTTCGGCGACCGCGTGCTGGGCCTGGCCCAGGGCCGCATGGTCTATGACGGATCGCCGCAGGCGCTGGACGAGGCCGCGCTGCAGGCCATCTACCATGCGCAGCCCACTGCAGGGCAAGGAGCAGGACAGGGCGCAGGGCAGGGCGCAGAACCGGACACACCTCCGGGCACGGCGGCCATAGGGCCTGCAGGCCTGCAGGCGCAGGCGCCGGTGCCTGCCTCGTGGATGCGGGCCAGCGCGCCCGCAGGAGGACTGTGATGACCAGCGCCAACTCCTGGAGCCCCGAGCCGCGCGACCGCTGGCAATGGACCGCGCCGCGCCCCCACGGCACCCTGGGCTGGACAGGCTATGCGGCTGCGGCCCTGGCCATCGCCTGGGTGCTGCACTGGAGCGCGGGCGGCGCGCAGATGAGCTGGGGCGAACTGGCGGCAGGCATGCCCCAGATCGCGGATTTCGTGGCGCGCTCCGTGCCGCCGGACTGGAGCATGCTGCCGCGCCTGATGGCGCCCGCGCTGGAGACGGTGCAGATCGCCATCTGGGGCACGCTGCTGTCCGTGGTGCTGGCGCTGCCGCTGTCCTTCATCGCGGCCAGCAACCTGCATGGCTGGCACTGGCTGCGGCGCATCACGCGTCAGTTCCTGAACGTGGTGCGCAGCATCAACGAGCTGATCCTGGCGCTGGTCTTTGTCTCGGCCGTGGGCCTGGGGCCGTTTCCCGGCGTGCTGGCCCTGGCCCTGCATGGCATGGGCATGCTGGGCAAGTTCTTCGCCGAGAGCATCGAAGAGATCGACGACGGCCCGCTGCAGGCCCTGCGCAGCGCAGGCGCCACGCAATTGCAGCTCATCGTCTTCGGCGTGATACCGCAGGCCATCACGGCCTGGATCGCGGTCGTGCTCTACCGCTTCGAGGTCAATCTGCGCTCGGCCACGGTGCTGGGCATGGTGGGCGCGGGCGGGCTGGGGTTCGAGCTGGTCGGCAGCCTCAAGCTGTTCCGCTACCAGGAGACGGCCACCTGCATCGTGGTCATCACCGTGATGGTGATCGCCGCCGATCTCGTCTCCCACTGGCTGCGCCGCCGCATCCAGCAGGGCACCCGCCATTGAGGGCAGCGCTTTTCCCGGCGCCCCCGTTTCATTCAAAGGACCGATTTGTGTGGACCTATCACAACCCCGTTGCCATCCATGCCGGCCCCGGCCGCCTGGACCGCCTGCCCGAGCTGCTGGCCGGGCGCGACTGCCTGCTGGTGACGTTTCCCGAGGCCGAATCCCTGGGCCTGGTGCAGCAACTGCGCCAACGGCTGGGCAGCCAGCTGCGCGGCGTGGTGGACGGCATTGCGCCCAACCCCGATGTGCAGTGGCTGGCCCCGCTGTATGACCGCGTGCACCGCGAATACGCCGAGGTCCCGTGCATCGTGGCCCTGGGCGGCGGCAGCGCCATCGACTCGGCCAAGGCGCTGATGTGCGCCACGCCCACGCGGCGTTTCGGCGAACTGCTGCAGGCCCTGGAGCATGGGCTGGCCCTGCCGGCCGCAGGCCACAAGGCGTTGATCGCCATTCCCACCACGGCCGGCACGGGCAGCGAGGTCACGCCCTGGGCCACGATCTGGGACCAGGCCGCTGGCCGCAAGCACTCGCTGCACCAGCACTGGACCTGGCCCGAGGCCGCCATCATCGACGCGCAGCTCATGCAAAGCCTGCCGGCCGGCGCCACGCTGGCCTCGGGGCTGGATGCGCTGTCGCATGCGCTGGAGTCCATCTGGAACCGGCACCGCAATCCCGTCTCCACCACCTTGGCCGTGGGCGCCGCGCGCCGCACCCTGGCCACGCTGCCCGCGCTGATGCAGGACCTCGGCAGCCTGCCGCTGCGAAGCCGCATGGCCGAGGCCGCCCTGATGGCCGGCCTGGCCTTCTCCAACACCCGCACGGCGCTGGCGCATTCGCTGTCCTACGACATCACGCTGCGCCATGGCGTGGCCCACGGCATTGCCTGCTCGTTCAGCCTGCCGCTGGTGCTGGAGATGGCCCTGGGCGCTGACGATGAGGCCGATGCGGCCCTGCTGTCCATCTTCGATGCCGCCACGGGCGAGCTGGCCGTGCAGCGCCTGCGCAACTTCCTCGAAGGCCTGGGCGTGGCCACCGATCCCGCCCACTACGGCGTGCCTGGGGATGAGTGGCAGCAGCTGCTGCAGTCGGCCGCATCCGGCCCGCGCGGGCGCAATTTCATCCGCACGCTGGAATGAACAGGCGCGTGCGGCCCTCTTCTGTTTGAACCTCTTTCCTAGTCAAAAAGCACCATGAACCACACCACCGTCTCCACCGCCGCCGCCGCCGATCTGTCGCCGCTGCAGGCCGTCATCTTCGACTGGGCCGGCACCCTGGTCGATTTCGGCTCGCTGGCGCCCACGCAGATCTTTGTCGAGGCCTTTGCCAGCTTCGGCATCACCATCACCCTGGCCCAGGCACGCGGCCCCATGGGCCTGTCCAAATGGCAGCACATCCACGAGCTGCTGCAGGACGAAGGCATCCGCGCGCAATGGCACAAGGCCTTCGGCCAGCCGCCTGGCGACGCCGACGTGGACGCCATCTACGCCCGCTTCATGCCCATGCAGATCGCCAAGGTCGGCGAGTTCTCGGCACCCATCGAAGGCGCGCCCGAGCTGCTGGGCTGGCTGCGCGCGCAGGGCCTGAAGGTGGGCTCGTGCTCGGGCTATCCGCGTGAAGTCCTGAACCAGCTGCTGCCGCAGGCAGCGGCCAACGGCCTGGCTCCTGACCATGTGGTGGCCGGCGATGAAATGGCTGCAGGCGGCCGCCCCGGCCCCTTCATGGCGCTGGCCAATGTGCTGGCGCTGGGCATCGGCGACGTGCGCGCCTGCGTGAAGGTGGACGACACCGTGCCCGGCATCGAGGAAGGCCGCAACGCCGGCATGTGGACCGTGGGCCTGACCCTGTCCGGCAACGAAGTCGGCTACTCCCCCGCCGAACTGGCCGCCGCCCCCGCCGAAGAAGTGCGCGAGCGCGTGGCCCGCGCCGAAGCCAAGCTGCGCGCAGCCGGCGCCCACCACGTGATCGCCAGCGTCAAGAACCTGCCGCAGGTACTGGAGCGTATTGCGCAGGACATGCGCGCTGGCCATAGGCCAGGTTGAGGCAAGCTGCCCTGCACCTGTTGGGCTTATCACCCTTTGAAACTGGCGCGGCCAAAAAAACAGGGACGCCGAGCAAGAGCCGCCTCGCGGCGATGGCGTCGTCCCCCTCCCGCGAAGCGAGAGAGGGCGCCGTGCACACGGGGGAAGGCGCGAAGCGCCTCAGGGGGTACTCAACTGCTCTGCATGATGGCGCAGATGGTCATCAATGAAGCTCTGGATGAAGTAGTAGCCGTGGTCGTAGCCCCCGTGGCGGCGCAGCGTCAGCGGCTGGCCGGCCTGGGCGCAGGCGGCCTCGAAGGCTTCGGGCAGCAGCTGCTTTTCGATCAGGAACTTGTCGGCCAGGCCCTGGTCCACGAGGATGCCGGCCGGGTAGGGCGCCTGGGTCTGGGCGGCCATCAGGCAGCTGGCGTCATGCGCTTCCCAAGCCTTGCGGTCATCGCCCAGATAGCCTGAGAAGGCTTTCTGGCCCCAGGGGCAGTTGACGGGGTTGGCGATGGGCGCGAAGGCCGACAGGCTCTTGAAGCGGCCCGGATGGCGCAGCGCCAGCGTGAGCGCGCCGTGGCCGCCCATGGAGTGGCCGAAGATGCCCAGCCGCTGCGCGTCGATGGGCAGGCGCGCGGCGATCAGCGGCAGCAGCTCGCCCAGCAGATAGCTTTCCATGCGCCAGTGCAGTGCCCAGGGCCTGGTGGTGGCGTCCAGGTAGAAGCCCGCGCCCACGCCGAAGTCCCAGGCATCGGCCTCGCCGGGCAGGCCTGCGCCGCGCGGGCTGGTGTCGGGCGCGATCAGGGCGATGCCCAGCTCGGCGGCCAGGCGCTGGGCGCCGGCCTTGGTCATGAAGGTCTCTTCGGTGCAGGTCAGCCCGGCCAGATAGAGCACGGCGGGCACCTTCTCGCCGGCCACGGCCTTGGGCGGCAGGAAGACCGAGAACTTCATGTTCAGGCCGATCTCGGCGGAGAAATGCTCGTAGAAACGCTGTGCGCCGCCGAAGCAGGCATGGGCGTTCTTGAGTTCCAGGGGCGGCAGTGCGGACATGGTGTTCCTCAAAAAAGAAAAATGCTACGAGCACCTTGGCAAGCGGTGCGTGCAGCATTCAAAGATGGGAGTTGATACGCTATACACGGTCAACGGCCCATGAAACTGGCGCTGCCCAGGCGAGAGGCGCCGAGCAAGAGCCGCCTCGCGGCGGGGGCGCCCAGCCGAGGGCATCGTCCCCCTCCCTCGCGTAGCGAGTAGAGAGGCGCCGTGCAACGGGGGAGGGCGCGCAGCGCCTCAGGGGGAGCTTCAGTACACGACGACGGAGCGGATGGACTTGCCTTCGTGCATCAGGTCAAAAGCCTCGTTGATCTCCGGCAGGCCCATGGTGTGCGTGACGAAGGGGGCCAGCTGGATCTCGCCGCTCATGGCCTGCTCGACCATGCCGGGCAGCTCGCTGCGGCCCTTGACGCCGCCGAAGGCCGTGCCCAGCCACTTGCGGCCCGTCACCAGCTGGAAGGGGCGTGTGGAGATTTCCTGGCCCGCGCCGGCCACGCCGATGATGACCGACTGGCCCCAGCCGCGGTGCGCGCATTCCAGGGCGGCACGCATCACGTTGACGTTGCCGATGCACTCGAAGCTGTGGTCCACGCCCCAGCCCGTCATCTCGACGATGACCTGCTGGATGGGCTTGTCGAAATCCTTGGGATTCACGCAGTCGGTGGCGCCGAAGGTACGGGCCAGGTCGAACTTGGAGGGGTTGGTGTCCACGGCGATGATGCGGCCGGCCTTGGCCAGCTTGGCGCCCTGGATCACGGCCAGGCCGATGCCGCCCAGGCCGAACACGGCCACGGTGTCGCCTTCCTGGACCTTGGCGGTGTTCTTGACGGCACCCAGGCCCGTGGTCACGCCGCAGCCCAGCAGGCAGACCTGCTCGGGGTTGGCATCGGGGTGGATCTTGGCCAGCGAGACTTCGGCGACCACGGTGTATTCGCTGAAGGTGGAGCAGCCCATGTAGTGGTAGATGGGCTCGCCGTTGTACGAAAAGCGCGTGGTGCCGTCGGGCATCACGCCCTTGCCCTGGGTGGCGCGCACGGAAACGCACAGGTTGGTCTTGCCGCTCTTGCAGAACAGGCATTCGCCGCATTCGGCGGTGTACAGCGGGATGACGTGGTCGCCGGGCTTGACGCTGGTCACGCCTTCGCCGACCTCGACGACGATGCCCGCGCCTTCATGGCCGAGCACGGCGGGGAAGATGCCTTCGGGGTCGTCGCCCGACAGCGTGAACGCGTCGGTGTGGCAGACGCCGGTGTGGGTGATCTTGATCAGGACCTCGCCCTTCTTCGGGGGGGCCACGTCGATCTCGACGATCTGCAGGGGTTCTCCAGCCTTGAAGGCGACGGCGGCTTTGGATTTCATGGGCGTGTCTTTCTGTCGGGGTGGCTCAGGAGCGGCAGTGCGCGCGCTCCGCGAAGCCTTGAATGTAGGCCATGGCCGGGCGGCCCGGCCACATCATGGCCGCAGCCTCAGGTGATATGTCCGAATCTGAGGGGTGTGGCCGGCGTCGGCCGGGCCTGCTGGCCGTGGGTGCTTGCGTCTTTTCGTATAGTCCGCCCCATTCTTTCCACCCTGACCGCCTCCGAGCCCGCCGTTTCCCATGGACCACCGCCACGCCAGCGCCCACCGCATCGATCTTGTCGTCTACCCCGGCTTCAAGGCGCTGGAGGCCATAGGGCCCATGTCGGTGTTCGACTATGCCAACGTGCACCTGCGCGCGCGGGGCCAGAGCGACGGCTACGAGGTGCGCGTGGTCTCGCAGCGGCAAGGGCCCGTGCGCTCGGACACGCTGATGTCGCTGGAGGCCACGCATACGCTGGCCGGGCTGGAGGCTGCAGGCATGGGCTGCACCGTGGTCGTCGTGGGCTCGCGCCATATCGAGCAGGTGCTGGGCGGCTCGGCCGAGCTGGTCGCCTGGCTGGGCCGCGTGGCGCCGCGCGTGCAGCGGCTGATTGCGCTGTGCTCGGGCAGCTTCTTCCTGGCCGAGGCGGGCTTGCTGGACGGCCGGCGCGCGGCCACGCACTGGAGCGTGACGGCGCAACTGGCCCAGCGCCATCCGCGCGTGCAGGTCGATGCCGATGCCATCTACCTGCGCGAGGAGATCCGCGATGGCGAAGGCAGCCGCCAACTGTGGACCTCGGCCGGCGTGACGGCCGGCATCGACCTGGCCCTGGCCGTGGTGGAAGAGGATTTCGGCCACGCGCTGGCGCTGGAGGTGGCGCGTGACCTGGTCATGTACCTCAAGCGTCCCGGTGGCCAGTCGCAGTTCAGCGTGCCGCTGGCGGCCCAGGCCGCGCAGCACGGCGGCGTGCAGGCCGTGCAGCAGTGGGTGATGGCCCATCTGGCCGAGCCTCTGACCCTTGCGCAGATGGCCGAGCAGGCGCACATGAGCGAGCGGCACCTGCGCCGCGTGTTCCAGCAGGAAACCGGGCAAAGCCCCACGGCCTTTGTGGAGAGCGCGCGGCTGGAGGCGGCCAAGCAACTGCTGGAAAGCCAGGCCCATCTGCCGCTCAAGACCGTGGCCGCGCGCGTGGGCCTGGGCTCGGAGCAGGCGCTGCGCCACCTGTTCGTGCGCCACCTGGGCATTACCCCGGTGGCGTACCGGGATCGCTTTGGCGGGCGCGGCGGCGCGGGCTGAACCGGAAACGCTCAGTTCTTTTTTGCGGTCTCGGCTGCTTCGGCGGCCGCGGCACGCAGCTTGTCTTTTTTGCTTGGGCGGCGGCCCTTGATGCCGCCGTTGCCGTCCTGGGCCACCGGGGGCGGCGGCACGGGCTCGGTGGGCTCGAAGCCCGGCAACTGCTCCAGTTCAAGGTCCAGCTGGTTGCGCTTGCAGATCAGCGCCCAGTGCGCCTGGTCGGCCGGCGTGACAAAGCTGATGGCCGTGCCATCCTCGCCCGCCCGGCCCGTGCGGCCGATGCGGTGCACATAGTCGGTGGCCGAGCGCGGCAGGTCGTAGTTGACGACCAGGGGCAGCTGGGTGATATCGATGCCGCGCGCCGCCAGGTCGGTGGTGATCATCACCTGCCAGCGCCTGGCCTTGAAGTCGGCCAGCGCTTCCTTGCGTGCGCCCTGGCTCAGGTCGCCATGGAAGGCCGTGGCGAAGATGCCGGCCTTGTAGAGCTTTTCCGCCACCAGTTCGGCCGTGTGGCGCGTGGCCACGAAGACCAGGGCGCGCTCCAGCGTGGCGGGGTCGGTGCCGGGCGCCGTCTCCCCCTGTACCAGTGTGCGCAGCAGCTGGGTGCGGCGCGCACGGTCCACGGCAATGGCGCGCTGGGCAATGCTCTGGGGGCTGTCGGCATCCTGGCCTTCGGCGGCATCGACGCGGGCCTGAACGGGATCGTGCAGCAGGCCTGTGGCCAGCGATTGCACGGCATCGGGATAGGTGGCCGAGAACAGCAGGGTCTGGCGCTGCTTCGGCAGCAGGGCCAGCACGCGCTGCAGCTCGTCCTGGAAGCCCAGGTCCAGCAGGCGGTCGGCCTCGTCCAGCACCAGGTGGCGCACGGCGGACAGGCGCACGGCGTTGTGCTCCACCAGGTCCAGCAGGCGGCCCGGCGTGGCCACCAGGAAGTCGGCACTGCCGCGCAGCATCATCATCTGCGGGTTGATGGACACGCCGCCATAGACCACGCCGATGCGCGGTGGCTGCTTGAGCGCGCGGCCCAGGTCGGACAGCGTCTCGCCCACCTGCTGGGCCAGCTCGCGCGTGGGCACCACGATCAGCGTGGTCAGGGTTCGCACAAAGCCGCCCTGGGCACCCTGGGCCTTGCCGCCATCCATCCAGCGCTGCAGCAGCGGCAGCAGGTAGGCGGCCGTCTTGCCCGAGCCCGTGGGCGCACAGGCCCAGAGGTCGCGGCCCGCAAGCACGGGGGCGATGGACTGGGTCTGTATGGGCGTGGGATCGACCAAGCCCAGGTCTTGGAGGCTGGAGACCAGCGCCGGGCTCAGGCCGAGGGAGGCAAAGTTCATGGTGTGCAGGAGTGGCTGGGGCCGGAACCCCGGCGCAAGAAAGGCCCGGCCACGAGGGCCGGGGGGGCATTGTCGGCGAAACCGCGCCGCTGCGTGAAGCAGGGGGCTTGGCCCGGCTGTCAGGCCAGGCGGCGCAGCCGGCCAGCGGGCCATTCACCAGGCCACCTGCCGTTGCAGCTGGGCCGGTGGCGCGTGCATGCCCAGGGATCGGGCATCGCCGAAATGAGTGCCCAGAAGATCGAATGGAGGCGGCTCATGGAGGAAGTCGTCCCTGCCTCTTCAGCTCCTTGAGCCGTCGTTCGGTTGCGCGGTCCAGGGCGTCCTGCAGCAGGTCCATCTTGCGTTTGTTGCAGGGTTGGCAGTCGTAGAAGCTTCCAGGTACTCCAATAGGGTCCAGCTTTTTGTTGGCCTCGAAAAGATTAATACGTCCTGTGGGTTCGATTCCCATGACGATGATTTTTCCGCTCTTGAACTTGACGGACGCTCCTCCTGAACACCCTGTTCTTTCCATATATTCACCGAAGTAGTGCTTCTCTGAAATTTTGCGCATGTGCTGCAGCGCATATCGCACATCCTCTTCGGTCAATATCACATCGTTGCAATCAAGCCAGTTCTTGTCTTCCCAAGAAGAGCCGCCTGAGGGCTCGATGATGTCGATTTTCTGTACTTGCCTGACTGGGTATCTGGCATCGGCCGCATGGAGCATCGATGCCATGGCCATGGCCGAAATCACAGTCACAGTGCGAAAGAAAATGAAGCTCATGGTGCCATTTCCCAGTTTGCGCCTTCTGCCTCGGACAGGTTCTTCCGGCTTACTTCAGGGTGCTTGAAGACTTCACTGGGCGATAGTTGCATGGAATCTTGCAGTGCTTCAACCAGCCATGTCAGAGCACGGTTTTGTGCCTCAGTCGGTGTGGGGTAGACGCCAAATTCTCCCCGAATCCCTTCCGGACTCAGTTCCTTTCGTCGCTGAGGGGGCTTGAACCCTTTCGGCAGCACAGCCCTGCCAACCATCTCGATGCCTATGGCTTCCATGTTGCTCGGATAGCGATCGCCAGGGGCTTTCATCATCTCGATGCGGTGCATTCCCTTTACGCCTGCTCCTTCATAGTCCTTGGCCCTGCATTTCCCCACAAGCAGGCATCTCGCCTTCAGCGGGCCCACATGGTTGGTGCGCTGGTAGATGGCCGCCGTCTGGTAGATGGTTCCGTCCTTGTCGATGAGAAAGTGTGCCGCATTGGCCTTCGGGTTTTTGTAGCTGTTCAGCGAAGACTGGGCCGTGTTGGCATCGGTCTGGTGCACGACGATGCCGGTGATGGCGGCGGTCCGCTTTCCTCTCTCGATGGCGGGGCTGCGCGCATTCTTGACGCGCGCATGGATGAGCATTCCGTCCTTGGTGATTTCGACAAGCATGTGAGTCCCGGGGTTGCGTTGAACGGCAGCGGGCATTGCGCTGCGCCTCCAGCCCGTTTCAGGGAGGGTCAACGGTCACCTTAGGGTAGATGTGATCAATCGAGATCCATGCCGCGATAGCCAGAATGGTGTTCCTAGGACTGGTGCGGCCTTCTGGAACGGTGGACTCGCCCATGAAAAAAGCCCCATGCAAAGGCATGGGGCTTTTGGGTGCCGGGCCGCTGAGGCCCGGACCTGCGATCAGCGCTGGCCGATCGGCTTGACGTCGCGGGACACGGAGCCCGTGAACAGCTGGCGGGGACGGCCGATCTTGTACTCGGGGTCGGCCATCTGCTCGTTGAGCTGGGCGATCCAGCCCACGGTGCGGGCCAGGGCGAAGATGCCGGTGAACAGGTTCACGGGCACGCCGATGGCGCGCTGCACGATGCCGGAGTAGAAGTCCACGTTCGGGTAGAGCTTGCGCTGCACGAAGTAGTCGTCTTCCAGGGCGATCTTCTCGACTTCCTTGGCCAGGGCGAACAGGGGGTCCTTTTCCAGGCCCAGTTCGGCCAGCACTTCATTGCAGGTTTCCTGCATGAGCTTGGCGCGGGGGTCGTAGTTCTTGTAGACGCGGTGGCCGAAGCCCATCAGCTTGACGCCGCTGTTCTTGTCCTTGACCTGTTCCATGAACTCGCCGACCTTGGCAACGCCGCCGTTGGCCTGCAGGTATTCCAGCATGTTCAGGCAGGCTTCGTTGGCGCCGCCGTGGGCAGGGCCCCACAGGCAGGCCACGCCGGCCGAGATGGCGGCGAAGGGGTTGGTGCCCGACGAGCCGCACAGACGCACGGTGGAGGTGGAGGCGTTTTGCTCGTGGTCTGCGTGCAGGATGAAGATGCGGTCCAGTGCGCGCTCGACCACGGGGTTCACCTTGAACTCCTCGCAGGGGTTGCCGAACATCATGCGCATGAAGTTGCCGGCGTAGCTCAGGTCGTTCTTGGGGTACATGTACGGCGCACCGATGCCGTACTTGTAGGCCATGGAGACCAGCGTGGGCATCTTGGCGATCAGGCGGATCGCGGCGATGTCGCGGTGCTCGGCGTTGTTGATGTCCATGTTGTCGTGGTAGAAGGCCGACATGCCGCCGACCAGACCCGTCAGGACGGCCATGGGGTGGGCGTCACGGCGGAAACCACGCAGGAAAAACTGCATCTGCTCGTTGACCATGGTGTGCTTGGTCACGCGCTCGACGAAGTCGGCCTTCTGCGACTCGTTGGGCAGCTCGCCGTACAGCAGCAGGTAGCAGGTCTCGAGGTAGTCGCAGTTCTTGGCCAGTTGCTCGATGGGGTAGCCGCGGTACAGCAGCTCGCCCTTGTCGCCATCGATGTAGGTGATGGCGGACTGGCACGAGGCGGTAGAGAGGAAGCCCGGGTCATAGGTGAACATGCCGGTCTGCGCGTACAGCTTGCGGATGTCCACCACGTCGGGACCGACGTTGCCCTGGTAGACGGGCAGCTCGACGCTGGGGGCGCCGTTGCTGAAAGACAGCGTTGCTTTGTTGTCTGCGAGTTTCATTTCCAAACTTCCTTCTCTAGATTGCCTAGCCTACTAGCGGGAGAGAACCGGGCTTGCGCTTGCGCACCAGTTCCAGAACTTCCCTGATTTCTTGGGTATCGAGTTCACCTTCAGGCTCCTTGCGACGCAAGAAGAGGTCCATCAGGTCGTTGTCTGCCAGGTCCATCAAGGCAGACAGACCGCTCGCGTGTCTCCGCGTGAGCTGGTCTCCGTAGGTGGCGAAGAACTGCGCGATGAACAGGTCGTTCTCGACCAGGCCGCGCCGGCAGCGCCAGCGCAGCAGGTCTCGCTCGCGTTCGTCGAGCAGAGTATTCGTCATGGTCATCAGATGGCCCGACGGACCATCAGTTCCTTGATCTTGCCAATGGCCTGCGTGGGGTTCAGGTGCTTGGGGCACACGTCCACGCAGTTCATGATGGTGTGGCAACGGAAGAGGCGGTACGGATCTTCCAGGTTGTCAAGGCGGTCACCCGTGGCCTCGTCGCGGCTGTCCGCGATGAAGCGGTAGGCCTGCAGCAGGCCGGCCGGGCCCACGAACTTGTCGGGGTTCCACCAGAAGCTGGGGCAGCTGGTGGAGCAGCTGGCGCACAGAATGCACTCGTACAGGCCGTTGAGCTCTTCGCGCTCTTCAGGCGACTGCAGGCGTTCCTTGGTGGGAGACGCGAAGCTGTCGTTCTGCAGGTACGGCTTGATCGAGTGGTACTGCTTGAAGAACTGCGTCATGTCCACGATCAGGTCGCGGATCACGGGCAGGCCGGGCAGGGGCTTGAGAACGATGTCGCCCTGCAGGGTCTTCATGTTCGTCAGGCAGGCCAGGCCGTTCTTGCCATTGATGTTCATCGCGTCCGAGCCGCACACGCCTTCGCGGCAGGAGCGGCGGAACGAGATGGAGGGGTCCATCTCCTTGAGCTTGACCAGGGCGTCCAGCAGCATGCGCTCGTGGCCGTCCAGCTCGACCTCGACGGTCTGCATGTAGGGCTTGGCATCCTTGTCCGGGTCGTAGCGGTAGATCTTGAAAGTGCGCTTCATTTGTCTGTTCTCTCGTGGGCTGCTGGATTAGAACGTGCGGACCTTGGGCGGCACGCTGTCCACCGTGAGGGGCTTCAGGTTCACGGGCTTGTAGTCCAGGCTGTTGGTGGCGCTGTACCACAGGGTGTGCTTGAGCCATTCCTTGTCATTGCGGCCCAGCGGGAACTCGGCGTGGTCGGCAGGATGCTCGTAGTCGTACACGGTGTGGGCGCCGCGGCATTCGTGGCGGGCAGCGGCCGAGATCATGGTGGCCTGGGCCACTTCGATCAGGTTGTCCACTTCCAGCGCTTCCATGCGGGCGGTGTTCCAGACCTTGGACTTGTCCTTGAGGGTCACGGAGCCCACGCGTTCGCGGATGGCGTTGATCTTGACTTCGCCTTCGTCCATGCTCTTTTGCGTGCGGAACACGCCGGCATGCTGCTGCATCGTGGCGCGGATGTCGCCAGCCAGGTCCTGGGCGTAGGTGCCTTCCTTGGAGTCGTCGAGCTGGTTCAGGCGCGTGAGCGTGCGCTCCGAGCCATCGGCCGGCACGGGCTTGTGGTCGCCGAAGCCGTTGACGAACTGCACGATGTGCTTGCCGGCCGACTTGCCGAAAACCAGCAGGTCCAGCAGCGAGTTCGTGCCCAGGCGGTTGGCGCCGTGCACCGACACGCACGAGCATTCGCCCACGGCATACAGGCCATTGACCACGTTGTTCTGCTGGCCGTCCCACACCACGACCTGGCCGTTGATGTTGGTGGGAATGCCGCCCATCTGGTAGTGGATGGTGGGCACCACGGGAATCGGTTCCTTGGTGATGTCCACGTTGGCGAAGTTGTGGCCGATCTCTTCCACCGAAGGCAGGCGCTTGCGGATGGTGTCGGCGCCCAGGTGGTCCAGCTTCATCAGGATGTAGTCCTTGTTGGGACCACAGCCACGGCCTTCCTTGATTTCCTGGTCCATGGAGCGGGACACGAAGTCACGCGGTGCCAGATCCTTCAGCGTGGGAGCGTAGCGCTCCATGAAGCGTTCGCCTTCGCTGTTGAGCAGGATGGCGCCTTCGCCACGGCAGCCTTCGGTCAGCAGCACGCCCGCGCCGGCCACGCCGGTGGGGTGGAACTGCCAGAACTCCATGTCCTGCAGCGGGATGCCTGCGCGTGCAGCCATGCCCAGGCCGTCGCCGGTGTTGATGAAGGCATTGGTCGATGCCTGGAAGATGCGGCCAGCGCCACCCGTGGCCAGCAGCACGGCCTTGGCGTGCAGCTCGTACAGGTCGCCGGTTTCCAGTTCGATGGCGGTCACGCCGACCACGTCGCCCTGGGTGTTGCGGATCAGGTCCAGTGCCATCCACTCCACGAAGAAGTTGGTCTTGGACTTGACGTTCTGCTGGTACAGCGTGTGCAGCATGGCGTGGCCGGTACGGTCGGCCGCGGCGCAGGCGCGCTGCACGGGCTTTTCACCGTAGTTGGCCGTGTGGCCGCCGAAGGGACGCTGGTAGATGGTGCCGTCGGGGTTGCGGTCAAACGGCATGCCGAAGTGTTCCAGCTCGATCACGACGTTGGGCGCTTCGCGGCACATGAACTCGATCGCATCCTGGTCGCCGAGCCAGTCGGAGCCCTTGATGGTGTCGTAGAAGTGGTAGTGCCAGTTGTCTTCGCTCATGTTGCCCAGCGAAGCGGACACGCCGCCCTGCGCGGCCACGGTGTGCGAGCGCGTGGGGAAGACCTTGGACAGCGAGGCCACGGACAGGCCGGCGCGCGACAGTTCCAGCGCGGCACGCAGGCCGGAGCCGCCAGCGCCAACGATGACGACGTCAAACTTGCGCTTGGTGATGTTTGCTTTGGAGTAGCTCATTCTTAACCTTCAATCGTGGAGACCGAGTCTCTATCAGATACGCCACAGGATCTGGATGCCCCAGCCGGCGCAGCCGACCAGCCAGACCAGGGTGAAAACGTTCAGCACCAGGCGCAGGCCCACGGGCTTGACGTAGTCCATCCAGATGTCGCGCACGCCGACCCAGACGTGCCAGGCCAGCGAGACGATCACGGCGAAGGTCAGGAACTTCATCCACTGCGGGGCAAAGATGCCGGCCCACAGGTCATAGCCGACGGAGCCGGTGCTGAAGATCAGCTTGGCCAGCAGCACGATGGTGAACAGTGCCATCAGCACGCCGGTGACGCGCTGCACCATCCAGTCGCGGATGCCGTAGTGCGCACCGACCACGGTGCGCTTGGAGCCGTAATTCACGGACATGGTTCTTTTTCCTTATCGTGAGGGGAGATCGTCTATCAGTACAGGCCGAACAGCTTGGCGCCCAGGATCAGGGTCAGGCCCACGCTCAGCACCAGCACCACCAGGGCGGAGGTCTTGCCGAACTGCTTGTTGACCGCATGGTGGTTCACGTCCATGAACAGGTGGCGCAGGCCGGCGCAGAAGTGGTGCAGGTAGGCCCAGATCAATGCCAGGCACACGAGCTTGAGGAACCATCCGAAGGGACCCGCGAAAACCGAGGTGAAGCCGTCGAAGGAGATCTCGGAGGTCAGCGACATGTCCATCATCCACAGGATGAAAGGCAGCAGGATGAACATCAGCAGGCCGCTGATGCGGTGCAGGATGGACACGATGCCGGCCGGCGGCAACCGGTAGGTGGGGAGGTCCTTGAAGAAGTTGATGTTGCGGAACTCTGGCCGCTTTTTGGCTTGCTCAGTCATGGCAGGGTACTTTCGTGGATGTAACTGCTTCGTAATCGCTCAGGGGCGGCGATGCAAAATTCTATTGCAATGCAATAAAAACAGCTTTGCTGGGAATTGCGTATTTTCGCCCGCTTCTCTGGGGAACGGATCGTTCAGCTCAACGCGTTGCGGTAGTGATGGGTGTCGGTGCGGTACAGGCCACGGCGTAACTCCATGGGAACATCGTTGTATGTGTAAGCGGTGCGCTCCACGCTCAGCAGGGGCGTGGTGCTGGGCACGTCCAGCAGCAGGGCCTGTTCGGCCTCGGGCAGGACGGCGCGGATCTTTTCGTCGGCGCGCACCATGCGCACGCCGTAGTCCAGCTCGAACATGGCGTAGGTGGGGCCCTGGTAGGCGGACATCTGCTCGGCGGTCAGGCCCTTGAAGGCGTGGCCCGGCAGCCAGATGTCTTCCAAAATGGTCGGGATTGCGGAGAACGACAGCACGCGGCGCACGTGCATCACGGCATCGCCGCTGCGCAGCGCCAGGCCGCGCGCCACGTCGGCCGATGCGCGCAGGCGCCGGCAGTCGATGATGCGGCGCTCGGCACGGCCCTCGCCCTGCTGGTCGCCGGCGTCGGGCTGCAGCTTGAGGAAGCGGTACTGCACATGCTGGGCCGCGTGGGTGGCCACGAAGGTGCCCTTGCCCTGGCGGCGCATCACCAGGTTTTCCGCGGCCAGCTCGTCGATGGCCTTGCGCACCGTGCCCTGGCTCACGCGAAAGCGCGCCGCCAGCTCCATCTCGCTGGGGATCAGCTCGCCGGGCCGCCATTCGCCTGCTTCAAGGCTTTGCAGTATCAGTCCCTTGATCTGCTGGTACAGCGGGCTGAAGGCCGGGGTCGATGCGCCCGCGCCGATGGTGGCAGCGGCGGTTTCAGAGGCGAGGGGAGGCAGGGCTGGCATGGGAAAGTTCGGGGTGGGAGGCTCCCGGCGACGCAGATGAAAGACTTGGAAACAGACGTCGATCATATCTTATATAAGACATAAGACAAATTGACCGGGCTCCGAAATCGGGAGTACACTTTCGCGTTGTTTGCGGAGCACGGGCTGCTGGTTTCTGACGCTGGTGCGACCTGGCGCCGATAACACCTGATTTTTTCCCCATCCCTGGAGTTTCATCATGAGCAAGAAGCCCGTTCGTGTCGCCGTCACCGGTGCCGCCGGTCAAATTGGTTACGCCCTGCTGTTTCGCATCGCCTCCGGCGAAATGCTGGGTAAGGACCAGCCCGTCATTCTGCAACTGCTGGAGATTCCCGACGAGAAGGCCCAGAACGCGCTCAAGGGCGTGATCATGGAACTCGAAGACTGCGCCTTCCCCCTGCTGGCCGGCATCGAAGCCCACTCCGACCCCCTGCAAGCCTTCAAGGACACCGACTACGCCCTGCTGGTCGGCGCGCGTCCCCGCGGCCCCGGCATGGAACGTGCCGACCTGCTGGCTGCCAACGCACAGATCTTCACGGCCCAGGGCAAGGCGCTGAACGCGGTGGCCTCGCGCAACGTGAAGGTGCTGGTCGTCGGCAACCCCGCCAACACCAACGCCTACATCGCCATGAAGTCGGCTCCGGACCTGCCGGCCAAGAACTTCACCGCCATGCTGCGCCTGGACCACAACCGCGCTGCATCGCAGCTGGCTGCCAAGGCCGGTTTCAAGGTCGGCGACATCCGCAAGCTGACCGTCTGGGGCAACCACTCGCCCACGATGTACGCCGACTACCGCTTCGCCACCGTCAACGGTGAAAGCGTCAAGGCCAAGATCAACGACCAGGCCTGGAACAAGGACGTGTTCCTGCCCACCGTCGGCAAGCGTGGCGCCGCCATCATTGCAGCGCGCGGCCTGTCCTCGGCTGCCTCGGCTGCCAACGCTGCCATCGACCACATGCGCGACTGGGCCCTGGGCTCGGGCGGCGAATGGGTCACCATGGGCGTGCCCTCCAACGGCGAATACGGCATCCCCGCCGGCATCGTCTTCGGCTTCCCGGTCACCACCGAGAACGGCGAGTACAAGATCGTCGAAGGCCTGGAAATCGACGCCTTCTCGCAAGAGTGCATCGACAAGACCCTGGCCGAGCTGCAAGGCGAACAGGACGGCGTCAAGCACCTGCTGTAAGCCGCCGGCAAGCCATGCTCGACTGGAATCCCGCGCTTTACCTGCGTTTCGCCAATGAGCGTACGCGCCCCGCAGCCGAGCTGCTGGCGCGTGTGCCCTTGGCCCAGGCCCGCCATGTGGTGGACCTGGGATGCGGGCCGGGCAATTCCACCGAGCTGCTTGCACAGCGCTATGCCGGTGCCACGATCACCGGCATAGACAACTCCCAGGCGATGCTGGCCACCGCGCGCCAGCATCTGCCTGAGGCCCGCTTCGCGCTGGCCGACATTGCTTGCTGGACGCCCGCCCCCGGCGAGAGCGCTCCCGACCTGATTTATGCCAATGCCTCCCTCCAGTGGGTGGGGGAGCATGAAACGCTGATACCCCGCCTGTTCGCCCAACTGGCGCCAGGGGGCGTGCTGGCGATACAGATGCCCGACAACCGGCAGGAAGCCACGCACCGCGTGATGCGCGAGATCGCCAGCCTGCCCAAGTTTGCCGCCTACATCGGCGATGCCGCCAAGGTGCGGGCCGACATCCTGCCCATCCGCAGCTACTACGACCTGCTGGCCGGACCGCAGGAGCAGGCCGGCGTCGAGGCCGGCGCCGTCGATGTCTGGCACACCGTCTACCAGCATCCCATGGACTCGGCCGGCGCCATCGTCCAGTGGCTGCGCGGCACCGGCCTCAAGCCTTTCGTCGAGGGCCTGCCCGAAGCCCTGCAGGCCGACTTCCTCACCGAATACGAAAACCGCGTGGACGCCGCCTACGGCGTGCGCGCCGACGGCCGGCGCCTGCTGGCCTTCCCCCGCCTGTTCATCGTCGCCCAGCGCAAGCCATGACCGCCGCCACGTCCACACCCTCTCGCGCACACCCGGCCCAGGTGCTGCTCGATGCGCAGGGCGGTGCCCTGCACCTGCCCGTCTGCGACCACTACAGCGGCGTGGAAGTGCGCATGCGCAAGAGCCTGCAGCTGCAGGCCGAGATGATGGCCGAGTTCGGCACCTGCGTGTTCGACGTCACGCTGGACTGCGAGGACGGTGCCCCCGTGGGCCAGGAGGCGGCCCATGCGCGCCTGGTGGCCTCGCTGGCGCGCGATGCCGCGCCCGGCGCCCGCG
>NZ_JTKZ01000167.1:0-11600 GCF_000799035.1 Delftia sp. ZNC0008 | reverse complement strand
CGGCTGGGCAGCGGGTGGCGGCCGCCCGAGGCGGCCTGCTCGCTGGCCGCCACGCTGCCATGTGCGCCGGGCACGCCGTGTTTTGCGCTGAGGTCATGGTCCAGGTCGGCGAAGACGGCGCCGGGAATATGCGCCTGCAGGTACTGCGCCTTGCCGGCTGCGGGTTGGGCCAGGTCGAAGCTGCAGTCAAAGACCATCAGCGGACGGCCGCCGGACTGCAGCGCGGCCAGTTCCTGGACGGAGATCAGGGTCTGGTAGGAGGAGGTGTTGGATGTCATGGATGCGGAACTCCGAAAGCCAGCGCAGGCGGCGGTGCGCCTGCGGCAAAAGGTCCGATCCATTATGCGACGGCCCCAGGCGGGCCGTCGCCGTCAGCCGCGTGAACGCAGGGCCGTGGCCAGGGCGCCGCTGGCCACGATCAGCACGATGCCGGCCCAGCCGATCAGCGGCACGCTTTCGCCGAACAGCGCCAGGCTCAGCAGGGCGGCAAAGACGATGCCCGAGTACTGCAGATTGGCCACCACCAGGGTATTGCGGCTGTTGCCGGCCGAAGCGTAGGCCGCCGTCATGCAGACCTGGGCCACGGCAGCCAGCACGCCCACGGGCAGCAGCCACAGCGCGCGCCAGCCCGGCCAGGCGGACACGCCCGTGAAGCACATGGCCAGGGCGCCGGCCACGGCCGAGCCCAGTGCGAAGTAGAAGACCACGCGCGCCTCGGGCTCGCCCATGCGCGACAGCGTGGCCACCTGCATATAGGCCATGGCGGCGAACACCCCGCCGATCAGGCCGCCCGCGCTGGCCACGAATTCCTGCGGCGCCGCGCTGGGGCGCAGCACCAGGATCACGCCCACGAAGCCCAGGGCCACGGTGGCGACCAGGCTCCAGGGAAACGGCGGCAGTGCGCGCAGCGCATGCGATTCGGGCTGGCGGCGCAGCTGGTGGCGCAGCAGCAGGCCCTGGCCGATCAGAAACACCGCCATCCAGATGCTGCTCATGGAGTTGAAGGTGGCGGCCGTGGCCAGCGGCAGGTGGCCGATGGAGTAGAACCAGGCGCCCATGGAAGTCACGCCCACGAAGCTGCGCCAGGCATGCTCGCGCGGGTAGCGCGTGGCCAGCGAAATGCCCTGGTGGCGCGCCAGCCACCACAGCGCCACCATGCTGACCAGCCCGCGGTAGAAGACGATCTCCGCCGCGTTGAAATCCTGGGAGGCGAACTTCACACACACACTCATGACCGCAAAGACGAATGCGGCCGCCACCATCCACAGGGCTTGCATATTAATGACCGGATAGAGCCGCACAAGGACCGCGGCGCTGGACGAGAAAGGGTTGGGTTTTGTTTTTCGCGCATGCCGCCTGGCTGTCTACGGCCCGGGGCCGCGGCAGGGGCACGCGCAAGGCACTGTATTGCATAAGCCAAGACATTGGGTCTGCCTCGGGATGCATTGCAGTCGCCAGCCCTGCCCATTGGGCACACCAGGGCGCTTGCATGCAGAGGAGCTGTGCGGCGGGCCTGCCGCTCGATGAAGGCGGCCCGATGCAGGAGGCCCAATGCAGACGGCCCGCACGAATGCGGGCCGTCGGAAGAGCCGGAGCCGATCAGCGTGCGGGGACTGCGTCACCCATCACGCCGCGATACCACTCATGGAAGTGCTGCATGCCGTCTTCCATGGGGCTCTGGTAGGGGCCGACCTCGTTGTCGCCGCGCTCGTACAGCGCCCTGCGGCCGGCGTCCATGCGCTCGCCGATCTCGTCGTCCTCGATGCAGGTCTCCATGTAGGCGGCCTTTTGCGCCTGCACGAATTCGGGCTCGAAGGCGGCGATCTCTTCGGGGTAGTAGAACTCGACCACGTTCAGTGTCCGGTCCACGGCCAGCGGGTGCAGGGTCGAGACCGTGAGCACATGCGGATACCACTCCACCATGATGTGCGGGTAGTAGGTCAGCCAGATCGCTCCGCGTTCGGGCAGCTCGCCGTTGCGGTAGGCCAGCAGCACGTCGTGCCACTTCCTGTAGGTGTCCGAGCCGGGCCGGGCAAAGCCGGGCGCCACGCCCACGGTCTGCACCGAGTACTCCCTGGAAAACTCCCACTGCAGGTCATCGCAGGTCACGAAGTTGCCCAGGCCCGGATGGAACGGGCCCACGTGGTAGTCCTCGAGGTAGACCTCGATGAAGGTCTTCCAGTTGTAGTTGCACTCGTGCATCTCGACATGGTCGAGCACGAAGCCCTCGAAGCTCAGCTGCTCGCGCAGCTTCATGCCGGCGAGGTCGGCCTCGATGTCGCGGCCGTTGTCCTCGAACAGCAGGCCGTTCCACTCGCGCAGCCGGTAGTTGTTCAGGTTCAGGCAGGGATCGTGGCTGAAGTGCGGTGCGCCCAGCAGCTCGCCGCTGGTGCTGTAGGTCCAGCGGTGCAGCGGGCAGACGATGTTGCCCCCCGCATGGCCCTTGCCTTCGGTCATCAGGTTGCCCCTGCCCTTGAGCATCACGGCCTGGCGGTGGCGGCAGACGTTGGAGATCAGCTCCACCTGCCCCCTGGCGTTGCGCACCAGCGCACGGCCTTCCTTTTCCTGGGGCAGGGCGTAGTAGTCGCCTATCTCGGGAACGGCCAGTTGATGGCCCACGTAGCGCGGGCCGCGTTGAAAGATGGTCTCCAACTCACGCTGGAACAGCGCAGGGTCGAAGTAGCTGGAAACTGGTAGTTGGCTTGCGGCCTGCTGCAGTTGAAGACTTAAATCAGACATGGGTGACCTGACCTAAAGACTCCCCACAGGGAGGGTGCGCGTGCGCACGGGATTGGAAAAAGCAAAACCGGCCGTTCCTGAACATGGAGACAGGCTTCACGACTTGAAAACAAGCGGCGCCCGAGGCGTCCTGTCTTGTCGGTGAGCCCGACCGCATGCCTAGGCAAGGGGCCGGTTTGGCGGGGAATGGGATTATAGCCCGTGGGGTTATTTCCGGATGCCCGGTACGTGTATTGCAAGCGGCCGATGGCGCCTGTCAAGGGCTGTCCGGTTATTGGCGGCGCGGTCGCGGAGGGACGCCTAGAATCGTCGGTTCCCCACAACGCACTGCCAACGCCACATGCCCAAGGCTGCCCCCAAGGCTCCCGCCGAGCCCACCAGTTACGAATCCGCGCTGCAGGAGCTGGAGCAGCTCATCGCGCAGATCGAGTCGGGCCAGCTGCCTCTGGAGCAGATGCTGGCCGGCTACCAGCGCGCGGCGCAGCTGCTCGGCTATTGCCGGGGCCAGCTCGACGCGGTGCAGGAACAGGTCAAGGTGCTTGACGAGGGGACGCTGGCCCCGTGGAGCCAGGATTGAAGATTGCCATGAGTGCCGTGATGACTTGCGCTTCCGATGTTTCCCAGCCGGCCGGCCCCGGCGCGCTGGATTTCCCCTGCTGGATGACCGATCGCCTGGCGCGCACCGAAAGCGCGTTGTCGCAATGGGTGGGCGTGGATGCGCCGGCCGGCCTGGGCGAAGCCATGCGATACGCCGTGCTCGATGGCGGCAAGCGCCTGCGCCCGCTGCTGGTCTGGGCTGCGGCCGAGGCCGTGGCCGGCCTGCCGTCGGCCGCCGTGCGTGCCGGCTGCGCGGTGGAGTTGATCCATGCCTATTCGCTGGTGCACGACGACATGCCCTGCATGGACAACGACATGCTGCGCCGTGGCAAGCCCACGGTGCATGTGCAGTTCGGCGAAGCCTCGGCCCTGCTGGCTGGCGATGCGCTGCAGGCGCTGGCCTTCGAGCTGCTCGTTCCCGAGCCCGATCAGGCCGACAGCATACCGGACGCCCTGCAGGCGCGGCTGTGCCGGCTGCTGGGCCGTGCCGCAGGCGCGCAGGGCATGGCCGGTGGCCAGGCCATCGACCTGGCCAGCGTGGGCCTGCAGCTGAGCGAGGCCCAACTGCGCGAGATGCACCGCCTCAAGACCGGTGCCCTGCTGCATGCCAGCGTGCTCATGGGCGCAGCCTGCAAGGAGGGCGTGGATGCCCAGGCCTGGCAGGCGCTGTCCGACTACGGGCAGGCGCTGGGCGTGGCCTTCCAGGTGGTGGATGACATCCTCGACGTGGTGGCCGACTCGGCCACCCTGGGCAAGACGGCCGGCAAGGACGCGGCCAACGACAAGCCGACCTACGTCTCGCTGCTGGGCCTGGACCAGGCCCGCGCCCATGCCGACGAGCTGTGCGCCCTGGCGCACGCGGCGCTTGCGCGCAGCGGCCTGCCTGATACCCGCGCGTTGGCGGCGCTTGCCGACATGGTGGTGAGCCGCACCCACTGACAATACGGACCGCGGCCTTGCCGCTCCAAGATACCTAGCATGACCACGAACACCTACTCCCTGCTGCAGACCATCGACGATCCCTCGGATCTGAGGCGTCTGTCGCGTGCCGAACTCAAGACCCTGGCCCAGCAACTGCGTGCCTATGTGCTCGACAGCGTCTCCAAGACCGGCGGGCATCTGAGTTCCAACCTGGGTACGGTGGAGCTGACGGTGGCGCTGCATGCGGTGTTCGATACGCCCTACGACCGCGTGGTCTGGGACGTGGGCCACCAGACCTATCCGCACAAGATCCTCACGGGCCGGCGCGAGCGCATGGCCTCGCTGCGCCAGTTCGGCGGCCTGTCGGGCTTTCCGCAGCGCGCCGAGAGCCCGTACGACACCTTCGGCACGGCGCACTCCTCCACCAGCATCTCGGCCGCCCTGGGCATGGCCCTGGCCGCCAAGCAAAAGGGCGAGGACCGCCGCGCCATCGCCGTCATCGGCGACGGCGCCATGACGGCCGGCATGGCCTTCGAGGCGCTGAACAACGCCGGCGTGACCGATGCCAACCTGCTGGTCATCCTCAACGACAACGACATGAGCATCAGCCCGCCCGTGGGCGCGCTCAACCGCTACCTGGCCCAGCTCATGAGCGGGCAGTTCTATGCCAAGGCGCGCGACATGGGCAAGAGCGTGCTCAAGCAGGTGCCGCCGCTGCTGGAGCTGGCCAAGCGGCTGGAGCAACAGGCCAAGGGCATGGTCGTGCCGGCCACGCTGTTCGAGAACTTCGGCTTCAACTACATCGGCCCCATCGACGGGCATGACCTGGACTCGCTGATCCCCACGCTGGAGAACATCAAGAGCCTCAAGGGCCCGCAGTTCCTGCATGTGGTCACGAAGAAGGGCCAGGGCTACAAGCTGGCCGAGGCCGACCCCGTGGCCTACCACGGCCCCGGCAAGTTCGACCCCAGCGTGGGCCTGGTCAAGCCGGCCACGCCCCCGAAGCAGACCTTCACCCAGGTCTTCGGCCAGTGGCTGTGCGACATGGCGGACAAGGACCAGCGCCTGGTGGGCATCACCCCCGCCATGCGCGAGGGCTCGGGCATGGTGGAATTCCACAAGCGCTTTCCAGGCCGCTACTACGACGTGGGCATTGCCGAGCAGCATGCCGTCACCTTCGCGGCCGGCATGGCCTGCGAGGGGCTCAAGCCCGTGGTCGCCATCTACTCGACCTTCCTGCAGCGCGCCTACGACCAGCTGATCCATGACGTGGCGCTGCAAAAGCTGCCCGTGGTCTTTGCGCTAGACCGTGCGGGCCTGGTCGGCGCCGACGGCGCCACGCATGCCGGTGCCTACGACATCGCCTTCGTGCGCTGCGTTCCTCACATGAGCATGGCCTGCCCGGCCGACGAGCGAGAATGCCGCCAACTGCTCACCACGGCCTACGAGCAGGACCATCCGGTGGCCGTGCGCTACCCGCGTGGGGCGGGCGTGGGCGTGGCCCCGCTGGAGAGCCTGCAGGGGCTGCCCTTCGGCAAGGGAGAGGTGCGCCGCGAATCGGCGGCGAAGAAGGTCGCCATCCTGGCCTTCGGCACCCTGCTGTATCCCGCGCTGACCGCAGCTGAGGCGCTGGACTCCACCGTGGTCAACATGCGCTGGGCCAAGCCGCTGGACGAGGAACTGCTGCGCCAGGTGGCCTCCACGCACGAGCTCATCGTCACCGTGGAAGAGGGCTGCATCATGGGTGGCGCAGGCAGCGCCGTGGCCGAGTCGCTGCAGGCTGCCGGCATCACGCGACAGCTGCTGCAGCTGGGCCTGCCCGACGAGTTCATCGAGCACGGCGATCCCGCCAGGCTGCTGGCCCTGCAGGGGCTGGACGCGGCCGGCATCGAGGCGTCGGTGCGCGCCCACCTGGCGCCCGAGCGCGCCGTGGCCTGAAGATGGGACGGGCCTGTGCCCCGCGATGGGGCGCATCGCGCATGCCGAGCAGGACTACGCGGGGGAAAACCCCGTCCGCGCTTGCTTTGCGGCGTTTTTAGAATCGATACCACCTGATACAGTGTGAATGCACGTGCGAACGTGCGTTTTTTTTGCCGCCGGGTCGCCCCAAGGCAAAAAGCGGCCCCCTCGGGGTGGCCGCGGACCTTGCGCAGCAAGGGGGCGCGGGGGCTTTTTCTGACTGACACAACACATCGCGGAGAGACATTCATGGACCGTCGTTCGATCATCAAACATGCGGGAATCGCTGGCGTGCTGGCTGTGGGAGCCGCACCCGCAGTGCATGCCCAGGAGGCGGTCCGCTGGCGTCTGGCTGCGAGCTTTCCCAAGTCGCTGGACACCATCTTCGGCTCGGCCGAAATGTTCTCCAAGACGCTCAAGGCGATGTCGGGCGGCAAGTTCGAAGTCTCGGTGCATGCGGCCGGTGAGCTGATGCCCGCCTTCGGCGTGGTCGACGGCATCCAGAACGGCACCATCGAGATGGCGCTGACGGCGCCCTATTACTTCACCGGCAAGGACTACATCTTCGCCTTCGGCTGCGCCGTGCCCTTCGGCCTGACCGCCCGCCAGATGGATGCCTGGATGGAGCACGGCGGCGGCCGCAAGCTCATGGACGAGTTCTATGCCCAGTACAACATCAAGAGCCAGAGCGCAGGCAACACGGGCACCCAGATGGGCGGCTGGTTCCGCAAGGAGATCAAGTCGGTGGCCGATCTCAAGGGCCTGAAGATGCGCCTGGGCGGCGGCCTGTTCGGCGACGCCATGCTCAAGCTCGGCGTGGTCGCGCAGAACATGCCTGTGGGCGAGGTCTACCAGGCGCTTGAAAAGGGCACGCTGGATGCCGTGGAATTCGTGGGTCCGTACGACGACCAGAAGCTGGGCTTCAACAAGGTCGCTCCCTACTACTACTACCCCGGCTGGTGGGAAGGCGGCGCCGAGCTGGAGTTCTTCATCAACACCAAGGCGTATGCGGCCCTGTCGCCCGAGTACAAGGCCATGGTCGATTCGGCCTGCAACGTGGCAGCGCGCGACATGACGGCCAAGTACGACGCCAACAACCCCGTGGCGCTCAAGAAGCTGGTGGCCGACAAGACCCAGCTCAAGGCCTTCCCCAAGGACTTCATGGATGCCGGCTACAAGGCCGTCATGGAGATCATGGCCGAGCATGACGCCAAGTCGCCCATGTTCAAGAAGATCAACCAGAGCCTGCGCACCTTCCAGCGCGACCAGCTGCTGTGGGAGCGCTTCTCGGAGTTCCGCTACAACAGCTACATGACCACGGCCAAGCTGTAAGCAGGTCTGCAGCCAGCAGCACGCACAAGGACGGTCCATGCCTTCCACGCCTGCAGGCCAAGCCCGCGTCCCCTCTGCGAAATGCAGCGGGGACGGCGGGCTTTTTTGTTCCGATGATGTATGTGGGCCGAGCTGCCAAGAGCAGTCCGGCCTTTTTTGAATGCTCTCAAGCAGAGCGAATCAGGAGGAGACAGAGATGGACAGAAGAAAAGCACTCAAGCACGCCGGTCTGGCCGGCGTATTGACTGCCGCAGCGGCGCCAGCCGTTCATGCGCAGGCGGCGGTGCGCTGGCGCCTGGCGTCCAGCTTTCCGCGTTCGCTGGACACCATCTACGGCTCTGCCGAGGTGTTTTCCAAGGCGATCAAGGAAATGTCGGGCGGCAAGTTCGAGGTGTCGGTGCATGCGGCCGGCGAGCTGATGCCCGCCTTCGGCGTGGTCGATGGCGTGCAAAACGGCACGGTGGAGATCGCGCACACGGCGCCCTACTACTTCTTCGGCAAGAACGAGGCCTTTGCCATCGGCGGCGCCATTCCGTTCGGCATGAACTCGCGCCAGCTCACGGCCTGGAACGTGGACGGCAACGGCGGCAAGCTGATGCGCGAGTTCTATGCCGAATACGGCATCGTCAACTTCCTGGGCGGCAACACCGGCGCCCAGATGGGAGGCTGGTTCCGCAAGGAGGTCAAGACGACCGAGGACATCAAGGGCCTGAAGTTCCGCATCGGCGGCTTCGCGGGCCGGATCATCGAGCGCATGGGCGGCGTGCCCCAGAACATCCCGGGTGGCGAAATCTACCAGGCGCTGGAAAAGGGCACCATCGATGCGGCCGAATGGATCGGCCCCTATGACGACCTCAAGCTGGGCTTCAACAAGGTCGCGCCGTTCTACTACTACCCCGGCTGGTGGGAAGGCAGCCTGAACCTCGAGTTCTACGTGAACCAGAAGGCGCTGGCCGCGCTGACGCCCGAGCAGCGCGCCATGGTGCAGGCCGCCTCGCACGAGGCCCATGTGGTCACCCAGGCCCGCTACGACGCGCGCAATCCCGGCGCGCTCAAGCAACTGGTGGCCAGCAAGGCCAAGGTGCTGGCCTTCCCGCAGACCGTGCTCGATGCCTCCTACAAGACCACCATGGCGGTCTATGCGGAGCTGGCCGAGAAAAACCCTGCATGGAAGAAGATCTACAGCGACTACCGCAACTTCCAGCGCGACGAGGTGCTGTGGTTCCGCTTCGCCGAGGCGCGCTACGACGCCTTCATGTCGGCGCAGAAGCTGTGAAGTCGCGGCGCCCTCGGGCGTCATGCGCGAAAGCCGGGCACTGCCCGGCTTTTTTCATGCGCGCAGGGGACCGGCGCACGCCGGGGTCCGAACGAAAAAAGGCCCCGCGGTTGCGGGGCCTTTGCTGTCCTTGAGGGAGCCTGCGATCAGCTGCCGGACTTGCTCTCGCCCGGCGTGGCCGGCTGCTCGCGCTGCAGCTGGTCCTGCAGCGCCTTGAGCGCATCGTCCTCACCACCCGCCGGGGCCGAGGGCTCGCCAGGGGTGCCCTCGGGTGCGGGGGGCTGGTTCGCGCCGTCACCGTTGAACATGGGGTCGTTGAAGTCGATGGCCTCGGGCATGGATGCCTCCATCTCCTGGCGCACCTTGTCCAGGTCGTACTCCACCTTCTTGTCCAGCCCGCTGGAGACGATGCCGGGGAAGATGATGATCAGGGCCACCATGAGCAGCTGGATCAGCAGGAAGGGGATGGCGCCCGCATAGATCTGCATGGTGGTCACGGGCTCGGTCATCTTCTTGGTGACCTTGTCCACGTAGGCCTTGGCCGGGGCCACGCTGCGCAGGAAGAACAGCGCGAAGCCGAAGGGCGGGTGCATGAACGAGGTCTGCATGTTCACGGCCAGCAGCACGCCGAACCAGACCAGGTCGATGCCCAGCTTGTCGGCCACGGGGGCCAGCAGCGGCACGACGATGAAGGACAGCTCGAAGAAGTCCAGGAAGAAGGCCAGCACGAAGATCATGATGTTGACCACGATCAGGAAGCCGATCTCGCCGCCGGGCAGGGACACCAGCAGCTCCTCCACCCACTTGGGGCCGTCCACGCCCTGGAAGGTCAGGCCGAACATGGTCGCGCCGATCAGGATGAACATCACGAAGCACGACAGCTTGGTGGTGGACATCAGCGCCTGCTTGAGCAGGTCCATGCTCAGGCGGCCGCGCACGAAGGCCATGACGGCCGCGCCCAGTGCGCCCATGGCGCCGCCTTCGGTGGGGGTTGCCACGCCCAGGAAGATGGTGCCCAGCACCAGGAAGATCAGCAGCAGCGGCGGGATCAGCACGAAGGTCACGCGCTCGGCCATGCGGCTGAGCAGGTGAAGGCCCGTGAGCTTGTTGAACATGGCGGCGATGAAGGCCAGCGCCACGCCGAAGCACATGGACACCACGATGGTCTCGTCCAGAGCGACCTTCTCCACCACATCGCCGGACCACCAGGTGTGCAGCTGGGGCATGTACTGGGCGACCACCATCGAGGCGGCCACGCACAGCACGGTCAGCACCAGGGTGGAGGGCAGGCCGGAGTTGCCATTGGGCTCGCGCAGCGTGCGCGCCTCGGGCGGCAGGGCGGGCACCATGGCGGGCTTGAAGATGGCCAGCACGACGATGAACAGCGCATAGAAGCCCGTCAGCATCAGGCCCGGCAGGAAGGCGCCCTTGTACATGTCGCCCACGCTGCGGCCCAGCTGGTCGGCCAGCACGATCAGCACCAGGGACGGCGGAATGATCTGCGCCAGCGTGCCCGAGGCCGCGATCACGCCCGAGGCGACCCGGCGGTCATAGCCGTAGCGCATCATGATGGGCAGGGAGATCAGGCCCATGGAGATCACCGATGCCGCGACCACGCCCGTGGTCGCCGCCAGCAGCGCGCCCACGAAGATCACCGCAAAGGCCACGCCGCCGCGCACGGGGCCGAAGAGCTGGCCCACGGTCTCCAGCAGGTCCTCGGCCATGCCGCTTCGCTCCAGTATCAGCCCCATGAGGGTGAAGAACGGTATGGCCAGCATCGTCTCGTTCTGCATGATGCCGAAGATGCGCAGCGGAAGGGCCTGCAGCAGGGCTTCGGGCAGCACGCCCAGTTCGATGCCGACAAAGGCGAAGAACAGTCCGCAGGCGCCCAGGCTGAATGCCACGGGAAAACCCACGAGCAGGAAAAGTATCAGCCCCGCGAACATGATCGGGGCCAGGTTGTGGATCACGAATTCCATGATGTCTGTTTCCCCGATCAGGCGCCTTGCCCGCTTTTGTCCTTGGCTCCTGCCAGCCCGCGCAGGGCTTCGGCCAGGTCTTGCTCTGCGGTCTTCTCGCCCTTCTTGGCCGTGGGATCGTCGATCAGGCCCTTCAGGAAGGCGATGCGCTTGATCAGCTCCGACATGCCCTGCAGCAGCAGCAGCCCGAAGCCCAGGGGAATCATCAGGTAGACGGGCCAGCGCACCAGGCCGCCTGCGTTGCCCGACATCTCGCCGGTCTGGATGGCCTGGATCACGAACGGCGTGCCGAACCACAGGATGGCCAGCGCCATGGGGGTCAGGAAAAAGACGAAGCCGAAGATGTCGATCCAGATCTGCGTGCGCTTGGACAGGCGGCTGGCGATCACATCCACCTTCACGTGCTCGCCCTGCAGCAGCGTGTAGCCGGCGGCCAGCAGGAAGGAGGCGGCGAACAGGTACCACTGCACTTCGAGGTAGGCGTTCGAGCTGGTGTGCAACACCTTGCGCACGATGGCATTGATGCCGCTGATGACCGTCGAGGCCAGGATCAGCCAGATAAGGCATCGCCCGACCAGGCTGTTGAGCCAGTCGACCCCTCTTGAGAATTTGAGCAAAGCCTGCATGGTGTCTCCAAAAAGTAGGCTGTATTGGGTCCGTCGCCGTACGTCGGCCTGTAGGCCGGCGCGCAGCGCTCTTGTCGGCGCATGGACCAAAGCCGTCGATTCTACGGAGACCCGAACGCCGCAGGCGGCCTGCTCCCCCTAAAAGAAATCCGTGTGAACCCGAGGACGCGG